>JAYUEA010000293.1:0-1655 GCA_043739465.1 Propionibacteriaceae bacterium | reverse complement strand
GCTCCCAGGGCTGGCACGGCCACCGTGGCGCTCGCGTCGAAACCATGGTTCGGCATCTCGTACGCGGTCACTTCGCCCATGTTCCCGTACGTGTTGGTCCCGTCGTACACGGACGCGTCGGTGTTGAGGATCTCCGTCCAGACGCCTGCCTTCGGCAGTCCGATCCCGTACGTGGCGTGCGGGGTCGCGGAGAAGTTCACGATGCAGGCGACCAGATCACCCTTGTCATCGCTGCGCACCCAGCTGAACACGTTGGCCGCGGCGTCGTCGGCGTTGATCCACGCGAAGCCCTTGGGGTCGCTGTCGAGCGCCCAGAGCGCGGGGTACTTCTGGTAGACGAGGTTGAGGTCGCGGAACAGTCGCTGCAGGCCGTGGTGGCCCCACAGGTCGCAGACCCACCACTCGAGGCTGACCGACTCGTTGAACTCGCGCCGCTGGCCGAACTCGCAGCCCATGAAGATGAGCTGCTTGCCCGGGAAGGCCCACATGAACGCGTAGAACGCACGCAGGGTTGCGAACTTGCGCCAGTCGTCCTGGCCGATCTTGTTGACCATCGAGCCCTTGCCGTGCACGACTTCGTCGTGGCTGATCGGCAGCATGAAGTTCTCCGAGAAGGCGTAGACCATCGCGAACGTCATGAGGTTGTGGTGGTACTGGCGGTAGACCGGGTCGAGCTGCAGGTAGCGCAGCGAGTCGTTCATCCAGCCCATGTTCCACTTGAAGCCGAAGCCCAGGCCGCCGTGGTCGACGCGCCGCGTGACGCCCGAGAACGACGTCGACTCCTCGGCGATCATCATCACGCCCGGGGCCCGCTCGTACAGGTGCTTGTTCACGTAGCGCAGGAAGTCGATCGCAGCGAGGTTCTCGTTGCCGCCGAACTGGTTCGGCACCCACTCGCCGGGCTCGCGGGAGTAGTCGAGGTAGATCATCGAGGCCACCGCGTCGACGCGCAGGCCGTCGATGTGGAACTCCTTGATCCAGTACAGCGCGTTGGAGACGAGGAAGGACTTCACCTCGTTGCGGCCGTAGTTGAAGATGTACGTGCCCCACTCCGTGTGCTCGCCCTGGCGCGGGTCCTCGTGCTCGTACAGGGCGGTGCCGTCGAAGCGGCCGAGGGCCCATTCGTCCTTCGGGAAGTGGCCGGGCACCCAGTCCATGATCACGCCGATGCCGGCCTGGTGGAGACGGTCGATGAGGTAGCGCAGCTCGTCGGGACGGCCGAAGCGCGAGGTGGGGGAGAAGTAGCCGGTGACCTGGTAGCCCCACGACGGCTCGAACGGGTGCTCGGCGAGAGGCATGAACTCCACGTGCGTGTAGCCCTGCCACGTCACGTACTCGACGAGCTCCTCGGCCAGCTCCAGGTAGGTCTTGCCGCGGCGCCAGCCGCCCAGGTGCAGCTCGTACACGCTGATGGGGGCCGCGTAGGCCTGCCAGCTCGCACGCTTGGTCATCCACTCGTCGTCGGCCCAGACGTAGGCGGACTGGTAGACGATGCTGGCCGTGCCGGGCGCGGCCTCCGAGAACTGCGCCATCGGGTCGACCTTCTCGCGCCAGACGCCGTCAGGGCCCTGGATGCGGAACTTGTACAGGGTGCCGGTGCCGCGCTGCTCGATGAACCGGGACCAGACGCCGCTGCCGGGCAGCAGGATCATCTC
>JAYUEA010000292.1:0-1659 GCA_043739465.1 Propionibacteriaceae bacterium | reverse complement strand
GCATCGCCGTGCTGTCCCAGCTGGACGTACGGGCAGCCTTCGCCGACGTGCTCACCGACTACCTGCCGGGCTTCGCCGCCCGCTGACCGTTCTGGCCGGACAGCACGAGACCCGGACCAGATTCCCTGGTCCGGGTCCTTCATGCCGTGTCACGCTGCGTACTCCTCGCGGGAGGGACGTTCGAGCTCCGGGTCCGGCTCGACGACCTTGCGGGGGCGACCGCGGGGCCTCTTGCGGGCCACGACCTCGCCGGCGATGAACAGCTGTCCACCCCAGACGCCGTGCGGCTCGCGTCGTGCCAGCGCCCCTGCGAGGCAGAGGTCCTGTACGGGGCAGTCACCGCAGATGAGCTTCGCGAGCTCGACGTCGGTCGGAGACTCGGCGAAGAAGAGCTCAGGTTCCTCGTCGGTGCACGGCATCGTGAGGCGGGCCTCGAAGGGGGCCATCAGTTCGAGTAGAAGAGTCATGGCGTGTGCTTCCTGGGTGGCATTTCTGGTGGGTGTCCCGGGAAGCACGAAGGCCATGAATCCCGGTGATCTGGGTTTCACGGCCTGAGTGGCGCTTGATGGTCATGCCATCAATCGGCGCCCCCAGGAGCCAGATCAGTTCCGTTGCCGTAACCGGCGTTGTGACGCTTGAGAGCGCTGGTCTTGGCGTCGGAGCGCGGCGTGGACGGATTGATCTCGAACGAGGACAGGGTCGAGAACGCACGCGTCGCCGTGATGCTCGTCGTCTGCATCCACGTCAGCATGGGGTTCTCCCTTCCGTCACAAGTCGAAGTGCCGCCACCCGGTGGCGACCCTTGAGAGGCTAGAGAGGAACGCAACGGATGCGCAACTGAATTAGCGGGCGCGGTTCGAAATCGTTATCTCAGGCGCCGGAGCCTGCGGACACAAGGGCGAGGACATCGTCTCCATACTTGCGGATCTTGCTCGGGCCGACGCCCGAGATCTGAGCCAGGGCGTCGGCGCTCGTCGGGCAGGCCTCGGCGATCGCCACGAGGGTTGAGTCGGTGAAGACGCAGAAACCTGGCAGCTTCGCCGCCGCGGCGACCCGAGTGCGCCAGGTCGTGAGCGCGGCCAGGAGGTCCGCGTCGTAGCTCGACGGACACTCCTCGTGGCGACCGAGGACCCGGTCGGCCGGTGTCTGCAGCCCACGCCCGCAGACGCGGCAGCTCGTAGCTACCGTCTCTTTGGTGACCCGTCGACGGCGTTCATGGGGCGCCGGTCGGGACGTGGGCGCCAGCGGGGTCAGGAATCGGGACGGACCACGGTCGCGGCCACGACCGCCCGACCAGGAGATCCGCAGGTGCTCCCGGGCGCGAGTGATGCCCACGTAGAGCAGGCGGCGCTCCTCGGCGATCTCGGCCTCGGTCTCCGCCAAGACGAACGGCACCCCGCCGTCGTGGACGCCGACCAACGCGACAGCGTCCCACTCGAGCCCTTTGGCGCCGTGGAACGTCGACAGGGTCACGCCGGCACCGGACGGCGCCTGCTCGACCGCGGCCCGTCGCTGCAGCTCCGCGACCAGGTCGGACAGGGTCGTGGTCTCGTCGGCGAGGTCGGATGCTAGGTCCACGAGCGCGTTCTGCGACTCCCAGCGTTCCCTTACCTGCCCCCCGGACGCGGGCGGCTTCTCGGACCAGTGGAGAGCCTTGAG
>JAYUEA010000291.1:0-1665 GCA_043739465.1 Propionibacteriaceae bacterium | reverse complement strand
CCGAACCTTCTCTGCAGGGTTGCTCGGTCGGCCCGGCGTACGACGATGAAACGCACCTTGCCGAAGCGGGCCAGTTGATCAAATCGAGGATTGTCGGGCAGCAGCCAGTCGACAGCCAGGACTTGGCATCGCAGCAGCGGTGCCAGGAAGAACAACTCGAGTCCGCCGGTGACAACGACCACGCGGTCGTAGCGGCGGGCCGTGACGGCCACCCGCAGGCTCCAACGAAGCAAGGAGCGTCCTCGCCGCCACTTGCTCAGCCCCCAGTCGTCGGGTCGGCGCAGATGGTCAGCCCAAGGTGGCGGATCGAGCGGACTGCTCATCGGTAGCAGGACCAGCGTCCTCAATGTGGCCGGCTCGGTGCTCACGGTTGGGGCCTACCCGCCAGAACATCGATGTCGAGCACCTGGCCTGTAGCTACATCGACGAACCCACTGTCGATCGAGATCACCTCGAAGCCGGCTTGGTGCAGCCGCGGCAACAGATCGTGGATCGTCGACCCGCCCTCGTACAACTTCTGCAGGCCCATCTCCACCTCAATCAGAACGATCTGATCGAGATGGGCTGCGGTCCCGTCGAGAACGAAGTGTTCGAAACCCTGAACGTCAATCTTCAACATGGTGGTCGCCTGAGGCGGGACCAGCTCGTCCCACAGATCGTCCAGCGTGACAACGGAGACGACGATCTTCTCCGTGGCTTCAACGGCCGGGATACGACTCGACAGCTCGGTCCTCGCGTCGAGGATGGACGACAGCACCGAGCTGGCGGAGACATTCAGCTCGGCAGTTCCTTCGGCAGCTCCGACGGCGGCTTGCCTCCCAGTCCAATGCTCGTCCAGAACATGGGCGCGGCAGAGGTCTTCATAGGCGGCCGGTATCGGTTCGAAGGAGACGATCCGGCCCTGGTAGCCGCAGATCCGCAAGCCAGTGGCGTACTGCCCGCGGTTGGCACCGACGTCCAAGACCAGATCGACGCCCCGCAATCGCATGGCACGGTCGCGGGACATCTCGTGCGTCTGGTCACGCCGATGTACGACGTAGCCGAGCTTCGCTGCGGCGCGTTTGACCGCGTCCCTGGCCCCATCCCGCATGTCCGGCATCGTGTCAGATCATGAGGATCTACATGCCCCGTCGGAGTGCCTGCCCGAAGTGGCAACAGTTGGTCCTGAACGGCGCTCGGCTTGTCGGCGCGCAAGCAGGCTGTGACCGAGCCGGACCGATGACGGTCCGCTCACCGCCGTTCA
This sequence comes from Propionibacteriaceae bacterium, assembly GCA_043739465.1. Taxonomy (GTDB): domain Bacteria; phylum Actinomycetota; class Actinomycetes; order Propionibacteriales; family Propionibacteriaceae; genus Fen-668. The sequence continues at coordinate 422 of JAYUEA010000291.1, read as the reverse complement.
ACGACGGGGTGTGACGGGACGAGCCGGTATTCCGACGACCGTCACCCCGGCGGCGACATCGCCAAGGACGACGGCGCCGGTGGCCACGACCACCTCGTCGCCGAGGTTCACCGGCCCGAGCACGGCGCTGCCGGCGAAGATCCGGACCCGGTCGCCGAGCACCGGCTGGCCCGGGCGTTTGCCGTCGTGCCCCAGCGTGACGCCGTGGAACAGCACGCAATCGCGACCGATCGTGACCTCGTGCCCGACGACGATTCCTGAGCTGTGGGCGAGCAGCAGCCCTGGACCGACGACAGCGGCGGGATGCAGCTCGGCGCCTGACGCCCGCAGGATGCGGGCCTGCAGCCACAGGGCGATCGGCCGAGAAGCCGTCCGCCGCCAGCAGACCTGCGCAAGGCGGAACAGCAGCACGGCGCGGATTC
>JAYUEA010000290.1:0-1666 GCA_043739465.1 Propionibacteriaceae bacterium | reverse complement strand
GGAGCTCGCGGCAAAGTTCCTCGAGATCGCCGACCCGATCCGCTACCCGGCGAACCAGCTGTCGACGCAGCAGGTGCTGGAGATCCGGCGGCTCAAGGCTCGCGTCGAGGTCGAGCGCATGCCTCGCGGCGTCGACCCGAAGCGCCACGTCAAGCTCGGACCCGGTGGCCTCACCGATGTCGAGTGGACGGTCCAGCTGATCCAGCTGCAGCACGCGCACAACACCCCGGAGCTCAGAACGCCACGGACCATGGAGGCCCTGCGGGCGGCCACGGCGGCCGGTCTCATCGACGAGGCCGACGCCACGGCACTGGGTGCGGCCTGGGAGATGGCAGGCCGGATCCGGAACACCGTCATGCTCGTACGTGGCCGGGGGTCTGACACGATCCCCACCGACGCCAGGGAGAACGCGCAGGTGGCGCAGGCGCTGGGGTACGGACGCGGCGGCGCCTCGCACCTGGTCGAGGACTGGGGTCGTACGGCACGGCGCGCCCGCAACGTCATGAACCGGCTCTTCTACGGCACTGAGGACTGAGCGAAAACGCAACGACCGGCCGCCCAGGTGGGCGACCGGTCGAGGTGTCGGATCTGCGTCAGGCCTTCTTGAAGAGGCCGAGCTTCCCGTAGTGCTTCGCGACGAGGTAGTAGACCGTCACGCGGTTCTTGCGGTTGACGCCCTTGAGGGTCTTGCCCACGCTGGCGAGAGCCTTGTCGATGTCGGCGTCAGAGTCGGTGATGGCGAGCTTCTTCTTGATGAAGCCCTCGCGGACTCGCTTGAGCTCCTCGGGGTCGCTGTACGACACCAGGGACGAGTCGACCTTGTGCAGCGCGATGCCGCAGTGCCGCACGATGCCGGCAATCGCCTCGTCATCAGCCTTCGGGTCGAACTTCTTGACGTCTGCCGCCCAGTCGGTGGCCATAAGTTTCTCCTCACGACGCCGGGACAGGGAGTGGCGTCGAAGCGACCCTAGTACCGAGACACGTCAAGAATGTGTGAATACGCGAAGGAATCGCCCTACAACGTCAGCGAGTCTCGTACGCCGCCGACGACGATCGGGGTGCCGTCGGGAACGGCTCGGGCACCGAGGTCCCGGAGGCGGAGGTAGAGCATCTCGGGCGACGGGTTGTGGTGGCTCAGGTGGATGGCCACGACGTCGGTCGCCTGGTCGGCACAGCCCCACTCCCGCAGGTCGTGCACAGCGGTCGCGAAGGACTTCAGGTCGTGGTGGCCGCCGGTGGGGTCGGGCTTGTCGCCGAACGTCTCCTCGAGCAGCACCAGGTCGAACCTGGTACCGGCCAACATGGGTCGGACCTTCGGTTGCCAGGGCCCGGTGTCGGTGCCCCAGAGGATGGTCGCGTCGGGGCCGGCGATCGCGTACAGAAGCGCCTCGCCGTGCGCCTCATGGGTCGCGGGCAGGCACCGGACGCGATAGCTCCCGAGTACGACGTCCTGCCCGGCGGTCACCGTCACGAACTCGACTCCTGCGCCGCGGACCCACTGCCGGCAGGCCTCGATCACCTGCTTCGGCCCGACCACCGTGAGGGGGCCCGAGTTGACCCAGGACCTGTACATGAGGAACGACGGGTCGAGGTGGTCCGGGTGCACGTGGCTAGCCAGCACATACCGGACGCCGGCCAGCGAGATGTTGTGCCGCATCGCCTGCGA
>JAYUEA010000289.1:0-1670 GCA_043739465.1 Propionibacteriaceae bacterium | reverse complement strand
GGGCGGGGTTCTCTCCTATGCCGTTGGGTGGCAGGACGCCGATACCCTTGCCGCCGAGACATTGAGGGTTGGCGGCAACCCCTACGCGATGCAGACCTGGGACTTCGCTCGAGATCCCACCGCAGAGCTGCAAGCCATCGTCGACTTCGCTGGGAATCAGCAGGGATCGTCGGAGGGTCTGATCGGCATCTCAATCCAGACGTGGTCGCATCCACACCCAACTCGGCTGTGTCGGCTGCGGATGCGGGTTTCGTGCTCACGATCGACCGGGCCTCCCCGCAGGCGAACGTGGTCACCTTGACCAGCGGCAGCTACACCTCGTTGTCCTCGGCCTGTGTCTATGACGTCATCCGCGTCCGGGGGCCGCGTGGTGACTCATCCGCCCTCGTCAGGCTCGTGGACCTCACCGGCGAGAGGGATCGTATGAACCGCGGCTATCTGGCGTACGGACTGGTGGGTCTCGGCGTCGCCGGTGTCACGGGCGGAGCGGTCTGGTGGGGCCTTGGTCGGGGGCGGAACAAGAAGGTCGAGCCTGAGGACGTGTGACCAGAGGAGCGCCGCTCGTCTCGCACCACGACCTCCCCACCGCCAGACCTCAACCTCACGTGAGACACGCGTCATCGAAGGAAGCCATCGCGCGCGCTCGCCATTACGATCCGCGTATGGAGAAGCCCTTTGTGGAGTTCCCGGACGGTCCGCCGCCCGCCGAGCTCGTCATCACCGACCTCATCGAGGGCACAGGCCCTGCCGCCGAGGCGGGTCAGACCGTGCAGGTCCACTACGTCGGCGTCACCCATTCGTCGGGCGAGGAGTTCGACTCGAGCTATGACCGCGGGCAGCCGCTGGCCTTCGGCCTCGGACGTAGCCAGGTCATCGCCGGTTGGGACCAGGGCATCCAGGGCATGAAGGTGGGCGGCCGTCGCCAGCTCGTCATCCCGCCCCACCTCGCGTACGGCCCCCGTGGCGCGGGCGGCGTCATCGGCCCGAACGAGACGCTGATCTTCGTCTGCGACCTGGTCGCCGTTCGCTGACGTGCTCGACACCCAGGCGCGCTCGTACACGTCTCGGCCCGTGGCCGAGGCGGTGCAGCCGTCGGGTGGTGGCGGCACCACGAAGCGGTCCCAGGGCGTCTCTAGCATCCGCGAGCGCCTGGTCGTCACGATCGTGCTGCTCACGTTCTTCGGCATCGGCATGTCCGGTGTGGTCGCGTACGTGCTGCAGTGGGGCAGGATCCAGAGCGAGGCGTACGCGCAGCTGAGCCGTGACGCATCCGACTTCCGGGCTCTCGCGACCGCCAACATCGACCCGGAGACCGGCAAGCCGTTCACCAACGTCGCCGACCTCCTGCGTCGTGCCCTGCAGACAAAGACGCTGTCGGAGTCGGGCGGCATCCTTGGCATCACCGACGGCGAGGTTGTCTGGAAGGCCAACTCGTCGGTGGCCGTGCGTCCAGAGAAGGACCTGGCGTTCGTCGCGCTCGTCACGGAGAAGGCGCGGCTGTCGTCGGTGACGACCGAGCGGTACACGGCGGGCGCGACCGACTACGCGTACCTCGTGGTGCCAGTGTCCTGGGTCAACACCGGTGAGACAGGCGCGCTCGTCCGGGTCATCGACCTCAACGTCGAACGCAAGGGCCTCAACGAGATCTTCGTCACGTACGCGCTCGTGGG
>JAYUEA010000288.1:0-1673 GCA_043739465.1 Propionibacteriaceae bacterium | reverse complement strand
CCGCGCTGGAGAAGCTGACGTGGGCCGCGGGCAACCCCGACTCCACCGACCCGGAGCGCAACCTGCTCAAGCTCGGGATCGACGCTGCCCGGGCGAAGGCGACCGTCGGCGAGATCAGCGACGCGCTGGAGAAGGTGTTCGGGCGCTACACGGCGCAGATCCGTACGATCTCTGGCGTGTACCAGGCCGAATCCGGCTCCACCCAGTCGACCGACAAGGCCCGCGAGCTCGTCGAGGCGTTCGCCGAGAAGGCCGGCCGTCGGCCGCGCATCCTGGTCGCCAAGATGGGCCAGGACGGCCACGACCGCGGCCAGAAGGTCATCTCCACCGCGTTCGCCGACCTCGGCATGGACGTCGACGTCGGCCCGCTGTTCCAGACCCCCGAGGAGGTCGCCCGGCAGGCGGTCGACGCGGACGTCCACGTCGTCGGCGTCTCGTCTCTGGCCGCGGGCCACCTGACGCTCGTGCCGGCACTGCGCGCCGAGCTCGACAAGGCAGGCGCCAAGGACATCCTCATCGTCGTCGGCGGCGTCATCCCGAGCCAGGACTTCGAGGAGCTGTACGCCAACGGCGCGGACGCCATCTACCCGCCGGGAACCATCATCCCGGAGGCGGCGATCGGCCTTCTCAAGAAGCTGACCGCGAGTCTGGTGTAGTGGCTGATCTGGACAGCCTCGTCGAGGGCGTGCTCTCGGGCGACCGGCGACTGCTGGCGCGCGCGATCACGCTCATCGAGTCGAGCCGTCCAGACGACCACCAGCAGTCGCGCGAGCTCCTGCGGGCGCTGAAGGCGCACACCGGCAAGGCGGTACGTGTCGGGATCACGGGCGTGCCCGGCGCCGGCAAGTCGACGCTCATCGACGCGATAGGCGTCCGGCTCATCGAGCAAGGGCACAAGGTCGCCGTGCTCGCGGTGGACCCGTCCAGCACACGTACGGGCGGGTCGATCCTCGGCGACCGTACGCGCATGGCCGCACTCGCCGTCAGCGACCACGCGTTCATCCGCCCATCGCCCAGCGGAGGCCACCTCGGCGGCGTGGCCCGCGCGACCCGCGAGTCGATGCTGCTGGTCGAGGCGGGGGGCTACGACGTGGTGATCGTGGAGACCGTCGGAGTCGGCCAGTCAGAGGTAGCGGTCGCGGGCATGGTCGACACGTTCCTGCTGGTGACCTTGGCGCGAGCCGGCGACCAGCTGCAGGGCATCAAGCGCGGCATCCTCGAGATGTCCGACGTCATCACGGTCAACAAGGCTGATGGCGACGGGCTGGGCCCGGCACGGGTCGCGGCCCGCGACCTGTCGACGGCGATGAGGATGATCACGTCCGACCCGCACGCGCGCCGCCCACCGGTACTCACGTCGAGCGCGTACACCGGCGACGGCCTCGACGAGCTCTGGCAGGCGGTGCTCGACCACCGCGAGTACGTGGCCGGCCACGGAGGCCTCGAGACCCGCCGCAACGCGCAGCAGCTCGAGTGGCTATGGGCGCTGGTCCGCGGCGAGCTGGAGGATGCGCTGCGCCGCTCGCCGTCCGTGCGTGGGGTCAAGAAGCCCCTCGAGCACCGGGTCGGCTCCGGCGACCTCTCGGCCCTCGAGGCGAGCACCGAGATCCTAGGAGCCTTCGCCAAGGACGCCGAGGATCTGTTCGGCTCCCCCTGACCGGTCGCCGGCGGAC
>JAYUEA010000287.1:0-5176 GCA_043739465.1 Propionibacteriaceae bacterium | reverse complement strand
TATTCGCGTTCGTCGAGATGCTCCTGTTCGTGGTGACGGTGATCATCGCCTACATCTACGTGGTCCGCCGCGGCGGCCTTACCTGGGAATGAGGTGAGCTGACATGGGTATCGAGGACAATCTCCCGGCTGGTGTCATGCTGACGACCGTCGAGGGCGTCATCGGTTGGCTGAGGCAGGCATCGTTGTGGCCCGCCACCATGGGCCTGGCCTGCTGCGCCATCGAGATGATGGCGTTCGGCGCCCCACGCTTCGACGCCGGTCGCTGGGGCCAGGAGGTCTTCCGCGCGTCGCCGCGTCAGGCCGACCTGCTGATCGTGTCCGGCCGGGTGAGCCAGAAGATGGCTCCGATCGTGCGCCAGGTGTACGACCAGATGCCGAACCCCAAGTGGGTCATCTCGATGGGCGCCTGCGCCTCGAGCGGCGGCATGTTCAACAACTACGCCATCCTCCAGGGCTGCGACCACATCGTGCCCGTCGACGTGTACCTGCCTGGCTGCCCGCCGCGACCGGACATGCTGATCGACGCGATGTTCAAGCTCCGCAAGGGCGTCGTGGCCCACGACCCGATCGGCCCGCACCGGATCGCTGCCGACGCCGCGGCCGAGCAGGCCGCCCTCACCGCGCCGAGCACCCTGGAGATGAAGGGCCTCATGCGATGACCGAACCCACCAGCGGCGGCGAGGTCGCCGAGGTCGCGGCCGCCCCCGCGCATCAGGACGCCGTCACCCGGAAGGGCATGTGGGGGACGGGGTCGGGCGACACCTCCGGCTACGGCGGCATCACGCGCACGTTCGTACGGTTCCCGACGAGCGAGCGTCCGTACGGGTCGTACTTCGACGAGATCGTCGACCGGCTGCGCAGTGAGCAGCCCGGCGTCGACCTCGACCACGTCGTCGTCGCGCACGACGAGCTGACGATCTTCGTCGGGAAGGACGACCTCCCGCCCGTCCTCAAGACGCTGCGCGACGACGCGCTGCTGCGCTTCGAGGTGTGCGTCTCGGTCTCCGGGATCCACTACCCCGACCTGACCGGCGCCGAGCTGCACGTCGTCTACCACCTGCTGTCGATCACCCACAACCGTCGTCTGCGGCTGCAGGTCACCTGCGCCGACGCCGACCCGCACATCCCGACCTCGACCCCGGTCTACCCGATGACCGACTGGCACGAGCGCGAGACGTACGACATGTTCGGGATCATCTTCGACGGCCACCACGCGCTCACGCGGATCCTCATGCCGGACGACTGGGACGGCTTCCCGCAGCGCAAGGACTACCCGCTCGGCGGCGTGCCCGTCGAGTACAAGGGCGCGGTCGTGCCGCCCCCGGACCAGCGGAGGAGCTACTCATGACGGAGGAGTCTGTCGGCACCGTCTACGTCGCCCAGGGCGGCGACTGGGACGACATCGTGCGTGCGCAGGCGGACCGCGGTGACGAGACGATCGTCATCAACATGGGTCCGCAGCACCCGTCGACGCACGGAGTGCTCCGCCTGATCCTCGAGATGGACGGCGAGACTGTCGTCTCGCTGCGCCCCGGCATCGGCTTCCTGCACACGGGCATCGAGAAGAACATGGAGTACCGCACCTTCACGCAGGGCTCCACCTTCGTCACCCGCATGGACTACGTCGCCCCGATCTTCAACGAGGTCGCGTACTGCATGGCCGTCGAGAAGCTGCTCGACATGGAGGTGCCGCAACGGGCCAACGAGCTCCGCGTGCTCTTCATGGAGCTCAACCGCATCGCCAGCCACCTGGTCGCCGTCGGCACAGGTGGCATGGAGATCGGCGCGCTGACGATGATGACCATCGGCTTCCGAGAGCGCGAGATGATCCTCGACTTCTTCGAGGCGGTCTGCGGCACCCGCATGAACCACGCGTACGTACGTCCGGGCGGCGTCTCCATCGACCTGCCCGACGACGGCCTGCCGCGGCTCAAGGGAGTCATCGACTGGCTGCACAAGCACTTGTGGGAGTACGGCGCGTTCTGCAACGAGAACCCGATCTTCAAGGGCCGTATGCAGGGGGTCGCGAACCTCAACCTCACCCAGTGCATGGTGTTCGGCGCGTCCGGCCCGGTGCTGCGTTCCGCCGGCTACCCGTGGGACCTGCGCAAGTCGCAGCCGTACTGCGGATACGAGACGTACGACTTCGACGTGATCACGTGGGACACCGCCGACGCGTACGGGCGCTTCCGGGTGCGGGTGGCTGAGATGTACGAGTCGCTCAAGATCGTCGAGCAGTGCTACGACCGTCTCGCCTCCAGCCAGGGCCAGCCGGTCATGGTCGACGACCCGAAGTTCTCGTGGCCGTCGAAGCTCACCGTCGACGCCGACGGCCAGGGCAACTCGAACGAACACGTCAAGCACATCATGGGCGAGTCCATGGAGGCTCTGATCCACCACTTCAAGACCGTCACCGAGGGCTTCCGCGTCCCCGCCGGTCAGGCCTACGTCGCGATCGAGTCGCCCAAGGGCGAGCTCGGCTGCCACGTCGTCTCCGACGGCGGCACGCGGCCGTATCGGGTCCACATGAGGGACCCAGGCTTCAACCACCTGCAGGCGGCACCCGCGATGTGCGAGGGCGCGATGATCTCCGACGTCGTGGTGGCAGTGGCCAGCCTCGACCCGGTGCTGGGAGGGGTCGACCGATGAGCGGTCACGAGTTCACGTCGTACTTCCCGGACTCGGGGTCCGTCGACCTCGAGGATCGGTCGACGAGCATCGACGACAGTACGTACGCGGAGCTGCGCGAGCTTGCGAGCCGCTACCCGCAGCCGCGTTCGGCGCTGTTGCCCATGCTCCACCTGGTGCAGTCGGTCGACGGCCGGATCTCGCCGAAGGGCATCGAGGCGTGCGCCGAGGTGCTCGGCATCACGACCGCACAGGTCTCCGGCGTGGCGACGTTCTACACGATGTACAAGCGTCGTCCGGCGGGCCAGCACCACGTCGGCGTCTGTACGACCGCGCTGTGCGCTGTGATGGGCGGCGACGTGCTGCTGGACACCGTGGCAAGGCACCTCGGCATCGGCCCCGACGAGACCACGCCAGACGGCAGGATCTCGCTGGAGCGCATCGAGTGCAACGCGGCCTGCGACTTCGCTCCGGTGATGATGGTCAACTGGGAGTTCATGGACAACATGACCCCTGACAAGGCCGTACAGCTGCTCGACGACCTGCAGGCGGGCACCGAGGTCACATCGACCCGTGGCGCCACGATCACCAGCTGGCGCGAGGCCGAGCGTGTGCTCGCAGGCTTCCCCGACGGCCGTGCCGACGAGGGGCCGAGCGCCGGCGAGGCATCACTGCTGGGGCTGAAGATCGCTCGTGAGCGCGGCTGGACCGCCGGCGAGGAGCCCAAGAAGCGCACCTTGGCGACGAAGCCGGCCGGAGAGGAGACCTCGAAGTGACCGACGTCCTCACGCCCGTCCTCAGCAAGCACTGGGGCGACGAGCAGAGCTGGACCCTGGCTGCGTACGAGAAGACCGGCGGCTACGACGCTCTGCGCAAGGCCCTCACGATGACCCCGGAAGCGGTCATGACCGAGGTCAAGGACTCCGGCCTACGTGGTCGCGGCGGCGCGGGCTTCCCGACCGGCATGAAGTGGGGCTTCGTGCCGAAGGACAACCCGAACCCGAAGTACCTCGTGGTGAACGGTGACGAGTCCGAGCCGGGCACCTGCAAGGACATCCCGCTCATGATGGCCACGCCGCACACGCTGGTCGAGGGCGTCATCGTCTCCGCGTACGCGATCGGCGTGCACACCGCATTCATCTACATCCGCGGCGAGGTGCTCCACGTCATCCGTCGTATGCAGCAGGCCGTGCAGGATGCGCGTGCCGCCGGCTACCTCGGCACGAACATCCTCGGCAGCGGCTTCGACCTCGACATCGTCGTCCACGCCGGCGCCGGTGCGTACATCTGCGGCGAGGAGACCGCGCTCCTCGACTCGCTCGAGGGTCGCCGTGGCCAGCCCCGTCTGCGGCCCCCGTTCCCGGCGGTCGCCGGCCTGTACGCGTCGCCGACGGTCATCAACAACGTCGAGTCGATCGCGTCGGTGCCGAGCATCATCGCCCACGGCAAGGACTGGTTCTCCTCGATGGGCACCGAGAAGTCCAAGGGCTACACGATCTACTCGCTGTCGGGCCACGTGAAGAACCCCGGCCAGTTCGAGGCACCGCTCGGTATCACGCTCCGGCAGCTGCTCGAGCTCGCCGGTGGCGTTCGTGAAGGCCACGAGCTCAAGTTCTTCACCCCGGGTGGTTCGTCGACGCCGATCCTGGTCGCCGAGCACCTCGACGTGCCGCTCGACTACGAGGGCATGGCCGGTGCCGGGTCGATGCTCGGCACGAAGGCGCTGCAGATCTTCGACGAGACCACGTCGGTCGTCCGTACGACCCTGCGCTGGGTCGAGTTCTACAAGCATGAGTCCTGCGGCAAGTGCACCCCGTGCCGCGAGGGCAGCTGGTGGCTCGTGCAGCTGCTCACGAAGTTCGAGGCCGGCAAGGCCGCTCCGGGCGACGTCGAGAAGCTGCTCGACCTGTGCGACAACATCGGCGGCAAGTCGTTCTGCGCCCTCGCCGACGGTGCCGTCGCCTGCGTCACCAGCGCCGTGGAGCACTTCCGCAGCGAGTTCGAAGCCGGTTACGAGACCCCCGCCTGGGAGCTGTTGCCGTACCAGGCGAGCGCGCTGTTCTCCTACCCCGCTCGATGCGGTGGCGAGAGTTCGCTGCGCTCACACCCCCAGGACTCTGAGACGACGGGAGCCCACGCATGAGCGTCACCACCAAGGACGCCGCCGTCGAGCAGGCGGTCGAGCAGGTCACCCTCACCATCGACGGCGTCGAGGTGAGCGTTCCCAAGGGCACGCTGGTGATCCGCGCGGCCGAGCGCATCGGCGTCGCGATCCCGCGCTTCTGCGACCACCCGCTGCTCGACCCGCAGGGAGCCTGCCGCCAATGCATGGTCGAGGTCCCGGACATGGGCAACGGGCGCGGCATGCCGAAGCCCCAGGCGTCGTGCACGCTGGAGGCGATGCCGGGCATGAAGATCAGCACCCAGGTGTCGAGCCCTGTGGCCGAGAAGGCTCAGCGCGGGATGCTCGAGCTGCTGCTCATCAACCACCCGCTCGACTGCCCGATCTGCGACAAGGGCGGCGAGTGCCCGCTGCAGAACCAGGC
>JAYUEA010000286.1:0-5188 GCA_043739465.1 Propionibacteriaceae bacterium | reverse complement strand
CCGCCGACAACGCGCTGGCCGTCTTCCTCGACGCGCTCCGCGTGACCCGCGACGCCAACCGGCTCGGCTCCGTACAGGTCATGAACCCCGCACAGCGCGGCTTCATCGAGAACTGGGAGGCCGAGGCATACCGGCAGAAGATCGCCGCCGGAGCGAACGCCGGTCGCCTCGTCGGCAAGGTCGTCATGGTGACGGGCGCTGCTCAGGGCTTCGGGCTCGGGATCACCGAGTCCCTGCTCGCCGAGGGCGCGACCGTCGTGCTCGCCGACCTCAACGTCGACGGCGCCACCGCACAGGCCGAGCGTCTCGCCGCCCAGTACGGCAAGGGCAAGACCCTCGCCGTCGGGGTCGACGTGTCCGACCCGGACTCGCAGATCGACGCCATCCACTCCGTCGTCCGCCAGCTCGGCGGGCTCGACGTGTTCATCTCGAACGCCGGCGTCGTACGGTCCGACGGCGTCATGACGCAGTCCGTCGCCGACTTCGACGTCGTGACGAACATCAACTACAAGGGCTACTTCCTGGGCGTACGGGCGGTGGCTCCGGTGCTCGCGGCCCAGCACGCTGCCCGTCCGGGCACGTTGTTCGACATCATCGAGATCAACTCGAAGTCCGGGCTGGAAGGGTCGAAACGCAACTTCGCCTACTCCGGCAGCAAGTTCGGCGGCATCGGCCTCACGCAGTCGTTCGCGCTGGAGCTCATCGAGTACGGCATCAAGGTCAACGCCGTCTGCCCCGGCAACTTCCTCGACGGCCCGCTGTGGTCCGACCCGGAACGCGGCCTGTTCGTCCAGTACCTGCGCGCGGGTAAGGTGCCCGGCGCGACGACGATCGACGACGTGCGGCACTTCTATCAGGCCAAGGTCCCCATGGGCCGCGGCTGCCTCCCCACCGACGTGGCTCGCGCGGTGACGTACGTCATCGAGCAGCAGTACGAGACCGGCCAGGCCCTTCCGGTCACCGGTGGCCAGAACATGCTCAACTGACAGGAGATATGACCATGACCGAGTTCCCCGCGACCCAGAACGCCATCGAGATCTTTGGCGTCGACCAGGTGCGCCTCAACCACGGCAAGCCCGTACCTCCCGTCGGCCCTCGGCAGATCCTGCTCAAGATCGAAGCGAGCGGCATCTGCTTCAGCGACACGAAGCTGATGCACGCCTTCGACCACCACCCCCGCAAGAGCGAGGTGCTGGGTGGCCTGACGTCGGCCGAGCTGGCGGAGATCCCGACGTACCGTCCTGGCAGTCAGCCCGTCGTCCCGGGCCACGAGCCGGTCGCGCGCATCGTCGCCGTCGGCGACGCGGTCACCCAGTACACGGTCGGCGAGCGCGTGCTCGTACAGACCGACTACCGCCACCTTCCGACGGCCTCGTCGAACGGGTCCTTCGGCTACAACTTCGACGGCGCCCTCGAGGAGTACGCCCTCGTCGACGAGCGGGTGGTCGTCGACCCGGCGACGGGGGAGCGGTTCCTCATCGAGGTCAGCGACGTTCCGTCCGCGTCGGCCGTGGCCCTCATCGAGCCGTGGGCCTGCGTCCAGGCGGCCTACGCCTGGCCGGAGCGTCAGCAGGCGAAGGCCGGCGGCAGGGCGCTCGTCGTCGGTGACGCCAAGGGCACCGAGGAGCTGTACGCGGCCTCCGGGTCGGTGGACCGCGTGGCGAGCGTCGCCGAGGCGGGGGAGGGCTACGACGACATCGTCTACGCCGGGTCCGATCCCGACGAGGTCGAAGCCCTGGGATCGAAGCTCGCCGGCCACGGCGTCATGGCGATCGTCACGCATGGAGGCTCGTTCGGTCGTCGCGTCAAGATCGACGTCGGCCGGGTCCACTACGACCTCATCCGCTACGTCGGTACGACCGGCGACGACGCGCGCGACGCGTACGCCAAGATCCCGGCCACGTGCGAGCTGCGTGCCAACGACAAGGTCGCCGTGATCGGTGCCGCAGGGCCGATGGGTCTCATGCACACCGTCCGTACCGCCGTGTCCGACCTCGAAGGCCTCACGCTGGACGCGGTGGACGTCGACGACGGTCGGCTCGCTCGCCTGGCGAAGGTTCTCGGACCGATCGCTGAGGCGCACGGCCTCCCGGTGCGCGTCATCAACTCGAAGAACACACCCCTGGAGGGCGGCTACACCTACGTGGCGGTCATGGTGCCGGTCCCCGTCCTGCTCGCGCAGGCGATCGACCTCGCGGGCGACAACTCCGTCGTCAACGCGTTCGCCGGCTTCGCGATCGGCACGCTCGCCGAGCTCGACCTCGACGGCATCGTGTCGCGCGGCGTGTACCTGGTCGGCACGTCCGGATCTCGGATCGTCGACATGCACACCGTCCTGCACCTCGTGGAGCAGGGCATCGTCGACACGAACATCTCGCTCGACGCGGTGAGCGGCATGGCCGGCGTCGCGGATGCCATCGAGTCGGTCAACAACCGGACCTCGGGAGGGAAGATCATGGTCTACCCGACGCTGCCGGATCTGGGGTACGTGCGCGTGTCCGAGATGGCACGGATGCTCCCGCACGTCGCGGCCAAGCTCAACGACGGCCTGTGGACCAAGGACGCCGAGGACGCACTGCTGGGTAGGTGAGCCACGGGCCGGTCGACTGGCATGATCGAGGGGTGACCACTCCTGCCGCGCCGACCATGTGGCGGGCGGTCGCGAGGACGACCGCGACAGGGTGGCCCTCGGGGCTCTCCCGGTTGCGGTCCTTGGCGCCTTCCCCGAGCTGGCGGCCAGGTCGCGGACTGCTGCCGTTGTCGCGTGCCGCATCCCGTACCTGCCTGTACCGCTCGCTGCGATGTGCGGCGCCGCCCGCTGAGGTCTCAGTTCGGTAAGCGCCCTATCGCGACCGACGAGGTCTCGCTTAGCCTGGTGCCTCCCAAACCTGAGGAGCGGACATGGGCGTTGTCGCCCAGGCGCTGTCGGCCATCGCGAGTGCCTTACGGCGGCGCGACCCTGCCGAACCGGCTCGTACGAGACGCGATCCCGACGAGCCGCCCATCCTGCTCGTCAAGGCGAAGGTCCGTGACGTCCTGCGGCGCGGCGTGCCCGTGAACCGCATCGAGCCCGGACCCAGCTACCACACGGCTCGCGCCGTCTTCGCGGACGGCTCCGTCGCCGTGGTGAAGTCCATCCCAGAGGGTCACCTGATGTCGGCTGCCGTCGCCTGCCTGCGGACACGGGTTACCGCCCGACCGGCGGCCTTGGACTCTGAGGGCGACATCGTGTTCGACTGGCGCGGCGGCCATGTGCTCGTGGAGCTGATGGGCCCAGACCAGCCAGACTGAACTCGATGGCTTCAGGCGGGCTCGACGACCGCTCGCCGACGACCCACGGCGATGACGAGGGCAGCGACAGCTCCGAGAGCCACCGCGATCCCGACCACGTACAGCGCGACGCCGCCGGAGCCTGCGACCACAGTCGGCGAAAGGCTTGCACGCTCCGAGACTTCGGTATAGCGTTCGAAATGCAGCAAATGAAAGTCGAATCGAAACTAATCGAAGGCTGATGGGGACCACAATGACCGTGGACCGGGCTACCCGGGAGACCTACATCCTCGACCTGCTCGCCAAGGACGGGTCGTTGTCGGTCTCTGCGTTGTCGAGGGATCTCGGCGTCTCCGAGGTGACGGTACGGACCAACCTGCGCGACCTCGAGAGCAAGGGCCTCCTGACCCGTACGCACGGTGGCGCGCAGCGGACGTCGGTCGTCGACATCCTCGACCGGCAGCGCTCCCACGTCGACGAGAAGGACCGGATCGCGGCCGCGGCCGCCGATCTCGTCGTCGACGGCGACACGATCATGATCGAGGCCGGCACCACGACGGCGCTTGTCGCCCGCTACCTCTCCAACCGTCGCGGCGTGCAGATCGTCACGAACTCGACGCTGGTCTTCGCGTACGCACGTCACAATCCCCAGCTCACCGTCATCCTCACCGGCGGCCAGTTCGACCACGACACAGAGTCGCTGGTCGGCCCTGTCGCGCTGCGCACGATCCGCGACTTCAACGTACGGCTCGCGTTCGTCGGCACCGACGGCTACACCTGTGACCGTGGCATGACCACGCAGTTCGCCCAGGGCGCCGAGGTGCTGGCCGCTATGTGCGAGCGCGCCGAGGAGACCTGGCTGCTCGCCGACTCCTCGAAGTACGGGAGGGCTGGCTTCGTGTCCGTACTCCCACTGTCCGGCCTCGCCGGCATCATCACCGACCCTGGCCTCGCCCCGGAGGCCGCAGAACAACTCACCGCCACCGTTCCGGATCTCCGGATCGTCTGAGAGAGGCACCATGGCCACCACAGTCGTCATGCCCCAGCTGGGCAACACCGTCGAGTCGTGCCTGATCACGGCCTGGCACGTCACGGTCGGTGACACCGTTGAGCCGAGCACCGTGCTGTGCGACATCGAGACGGACAAGTCGACCATGGACGTGCCCGCCGGTGTCGCAGGTACGGTGCTCGCGCTCCTCGTGGAGGAGGGCGACGACGTCCCGGTGAAGAGCCCGATCGCCATCGTGGGCGAGCCCGGCGAGACCGTCGACGCCCCGGCTGCCCCGGCTGCCGAGACCGCATCTGCCTCCGCCGAGGAGGCTGCTCCCGCAGCCCCGGTGAAGCCTTCTGCGGGTACGACTACGGCGCCGGCACCTGTCGCTCCGGCAGCCGATGACGCTCCCGCGTCGCCTCGAGCCAAGGCCGCGGCCAACGCCGCAGGCATCCCCGTACAGGCGGCTGGGGTCGGTACCGGCCCGCACGGGCGGATCCTGGAACGCGATGTACAGGCGGCTCTCGCCTCCGGCCCTGGCCTGACGGCCGGTGCCCGCGGCTCGGATGTCTCGCTGGCAACCTCCGGCACCGGCATCGGCGGCCGTATCACGACCGCCGACGTCGCTGCCCCGACGACGCAGCCGGCTTCCCCGGCGCCCGCCGTCGACGCCACCCCGGCGCCGGTCGGCCCCCACGCTGCGGGCGCCTTCACGGACACCCCGCTCAAGGGCATCCGCAAGCTGATCGCAGACCGCATGAGGGACTCGCTTGCGGTCTCGGCGCAGCTCTCCTACGACATGTCGGCATCGGCCGAGGCACTGCTCGCGCTGCGGGCCCGCCTCAAGGCGACCGACCCGTCTCTGGGCCTCAACCTCGTGACCATCGGTGACCTCGTCGGCCTCGCGACAGCGAAGGTGGTCCGGAA
>JAYUEA010000285.1:0-1681 GCA_043739465.1 Propionibacteriaceae bacterium | reverse complement strand
CGCTCGAGCTTCCCTACTACGAGCAGCCGCACCCGTTGGAGTGGAACGACGCCGTCACGTACCTGGGGGCCGGTGCGGTCTCGTCCCCGCGCTCGGTGGAGTGGAATCACGGCCTCGGCGAGATCGTCACCGCGGTGCTCGACGCCGGCCTCGAGCTCACCGGCCTGGTCGAGCATGACAGCGTGCCGTGGGTGCCGTTCGCACATCAGATGACGCTCGACCCCGAAACAGGGGAGTACCGGCTCACGGACCGTCCCGAGCGGCTCGCGGCCAGCTTCACCCTCACCGCCACCAAGCGACACTAGGCCCCACCCCGCCTATCGCGACCGGACAGGCATCCGGACGCCTGTCCGGTCGACATGTGGGCTCAGGTGCGACGGACGAGCTGGGTGAGCACGATCGCCGAGCGCGTGTGGTCGACAGAGGTCGCGGTCCTGATGCTCTCGAGCGCCTGCTCGAGGGAGGCGACGTCGTGCGACCTGATGTGCACGATGGCGTCGGCCTCGCCGGTGATCGTCGCTGCGTCGACGACCTCCGGGACGGTTGAGAGGATGCGACGGAGGTCGTTGGGGGCGACCGTGCCGCGGCAGAACAGCTCCACGTACGCCTCGGTGCCCATCCCTTCGAGCGCCGGGTCGACGTCGATGGTGAAGGAGCGGATGACGCCGTGGTCGATGAGGCGGTCGACGCGTCTTTTCGCCGCGGACGCCGAGAGGCGCACCCGGTCGCCGATCTGCGCGTAGCTGGCCCGTCCGTTGGCCTTGAGGACGTCGAGAATCGATCGATCGAGCTGGTCCATGATGACATCGTACGCAACAGATGACCGGTCAACTACGCCTGATGCGCACGAATCGAGCGCGGGATGGCATGTTTGTTCTCGATCCGGTTGCCATCATGGGTCTATGACGGCGATCGACGAGACAGAGACCTTGCTGGACGCCGACCTCGAGTCGCTGGTCGAGCGCAGCGCCAGGCGCAAGACCGTGCTCATGACGCGCCCCGAGCACTTCACGGTGAGCTATCGCATCAACCCGTGGATGGAGCCATCCAACCCGACCGACACGACCGTGGCGCTGCGGCAGTGGCAGACCCTGTACGACACGTACGCCCGTCTCGGCTTCACCATCGAGCTGGTCGACCCGATCGCCGGCCTCCCTGACATGGTCTACGCGGCCAACGGCGGCTTCGTGCTCGACGGCATCGCGTACGGGGCCAGGTTCCAGTACCCCGAGCGCGCTCCCGAGGGCCCGGCGTACATGGACTGGTTCGCGGCCCGCGGGCTGCAGGTCGTCGAACCGGTCTCGGTGAACGAGGGGGAGGGCGACTTCTTGGCTGTCGGGGACGCCATCTTTGCCGGCACCGGCTTCCGCAGCGACACCGCCAGCCACGACGAGCTGCGGCGCATCTTCGACCGTGAGGTCGTCACATTGTGCCTGGTGGACCCGAGCTTCTACCACCTCGACACCGCCTTCGCCGTGCTCGACGACCAGGGTGGCCCGGCCTCGGTCGCGTACCTCCCGAAGGCCTTCGACGACGCCAGCCGCGCCATCCTCGAGCGTCGCTTCCCTGACGCTGTGATCGCGACCGACGCCGATGCCGCGGTCCTGGGTCTGAACTCCTTCAGCGACGGGCGTAACGTCGTCATCGCCAGTCGCGCGGAGACCTTCGCGCGTGACCTCGA
>JAYUEA010000284.1:0-1681 GCA_043739465.1 Propionibacteriaceae bacterium | reverse complement strand
CGGCCCCGGTCGTGGGTTCGGCCGCGGTGGGTTCGGCCGCGGTGGGTTCCGACGAAGGCTCGGCGGTGACGCTGGGGTCCGGAGCGGAGGATGCGGAGGCCGCGGCCTCAGACGCCCGCACCTGCGCGATGGTCGGTGGAGGTTCGATGGCGCAGCCGCCGAGGAGCGTGCCGGCGCTGATCGCAAGCAACGTACGGCGGGTCAGTGACACGGTTGAAGTTTCTCATAGGGAGGGGGCGGATAGGGACAGCGTGTCCCCGTCGGGCGCGTGTTTCAGCAGGGCGATTTTTCGCCAGATCTTGCGCGACATGCCCGTTGTCAGCGCTTCTCGTGGGGCGTTGCCCAGACTCGGTTTGCGGTTTGCGGTTGGCGGTTGGCGTGGTCCTGGTGCGTTCACTGCCTGGCGCCGGAGAGGAGCCACATCGGGTCGTCTGGTGAGCATCGGCAACGCGAGGTGCGTGCCCGGAGCGCACCAAGCGTCAACGAGTCAAGGTAACGCGCCCGCTGGCCCGCTAGGCGGACCGCAACCCTGAGATCGGTACCGCAGATGGGTTGTAGCCCTGGTTTCGGGCCGCAGAAGTGATCGGCGGTACCGATCTCAGGATTCCAGTCTGTAGCGTTACCCCTCGTGACCGGGGCAGAGCAGGATGTGGTGGCGATCGAAGTCGTACGTGGCGGCGTGGTCGAGTGCGTACATCGCGCGCGGGCGGCGATCACCTACCCGGACGGTCGGGTGTGGGAGCTCGGTGACGCCGCCGTGCCGACGTACCCGAGGTCGTCGTTGAAGCCGATCCAAGCGGTGGCCATGCTGCGCGCGGGCCTGGACGTGACGGGTGCCGAGCTGGCGATCTCCGCGGCCTCGCACCTCGGTGAGCGGTACCACCTGGCTGCCGTGCGGTCGATCCTCGCGGGCGCCGGTCTCACCGAGGCCGACCTGCGGAACACGCCGGACCTGCCGATCGACCCTGCGGCGCGCATCGCGTGGATCCGCGAGGGCCGCGACCCCGAGCCGATCGCGCAGAACTGCTCGGGCAAGCATGCGGCCATGCTGCGCACGTGCGTACGGGCGGGCTGGGACACCACCACCTACCTCGACACGCACCACCCGCTCCAGCGGCTCATCGGTGAGGTGCTCGAGGAGTACGTGTCGGAGCCGGTCCCCGAGCCGTCCGTCGACGGCTGCGGCGCCCCTGCGTTCACCACGTCGCTCCCCGGTCTGGCAAGGGCGTTCGGCACGATCGCCGCCGCTACCGACGGCCCGGCGAAGCTCATCGCCGACGCCTACCGGGCACACCCCGAGTACACGTCCGGCACCGGTCACGCCGACCTCGCCATCCACCGCGCAGTGCCGGGGCTCGTCTGCAAGGGCGGCGCCGAGGGCGTCTTCGCGGCGGGCCTGGCCGACGGTACGGGCATCGCGCTGAAGGTCTCGGACGGCGCCGAGCGCGGTCGTCGGGAGCTGATGGTGGCGCTGCTGGGCCTCGCCGGAGTGACGAACCCTGAGCTGGACGCCCTTGCCACGTCCCCCGTGCTCGGCCACGGTCAGCCGGTCGGCGAGGTACGGGTCGTGGCGGGACTCATCGCGAGCTGAGCCCGTCGTGGTGCGCGTGGAGTGCTCGGCGGGCCTGTCGGTTTCCCAAGGTCTGTGGATGTCTCGTCACGTACCACGACGAATTCGTCG
>JAYUEA010000283.1:0-1684 GCA_043739465.1 Propionibacteriaceae bacterium | reverse complement strand
CCGTGAGCGCGAAGCGGGTGAGCAGGTCGGCGGCGATGGTCACCGGGTCCTTGAGGTGCCGCAGCTGGGCGACAAGCACGAGGTTCTCCCGGCCGGTCAGGATCTCGTCGACAGCGGCGAACTGTCCGGTGAGGCTGATGGACTGCCGCACCTCGGCGGCTTGTGTGGCGGCATCGAAGCCGTTGACGCCAGCTGTACCCGCGTCCGCCTTGAGCAGCGTCGCCAGGATCTTCACGACGGTGGTCTTGCCGGCGCCGTTCGAGCCGAGCAGCGCGAAGATGCTGCCGCGCGCCACGTCGAAGTCGACGCCGTGGAGCACCGCCACCTTCCCGTACGACTTCTCGAGTCCCTGTACGTGGATGGCTGCAGGGGTGGTCATTTCTGCTCCTGCCGCTCCGCGTCATCGACAGCCTTGTTCAGGCGGGCCCGCTCCTTGTCGATCCACCGCTTGCCCACATAGGCCTGGACGAAGGCGTCGGCGAACTCGACCGGGTCGTCTCCGACGATCTCGCGCACTGGCGTGCCGTCGGCGGCCGCACGCTCCCAGAGATCGACGAAGTCACTGAACATGGTGAGGGCGGTCTCGTCGCCCGGGGTGCCCACGTTGTACATGAAGTACCGGTGCAGCGCCTTCGCGACGGTGTCGTACGGCTTCGGCAGCGCATCCATGCGGGCCTTGTACTGCCGGTACTGCCTTTTCTGCTCGAGGGAGCCGGTCACCAGCTCGATCCATCGTGCGGCCATGTCTATCTGCCTCCTTCGTGGAGCTGTCCAAGTCGTTCCGAGAGGAAGCTCCAGGTCCTCCAGAACTCGTCGAGGTAGTCCCGTCCCTGAGCGTTGAGGGTGTACACCCTGCGCGGCGGTCCCTTCTGCGAGGGCACCCTCTCCACGTCCACGAGACCTCGTTGCTCGAACCGGACCAGGACCGCGTAGATCGTGCCCTCGGCGATGTCGGAGAAGCCCTGTTCGCGGAGGCGGGCTGTGATCTCGTACCCGTAGGCGGCGCGCGCGGCGAGGATCGCGAGCACGATCCCCTCCAACGTGCCCTTGAGCATCTCGGTCATCTGCTTGCCCACGGGCCACCTCTCGACTACTCGGCGATACTGACTACTGGTATATAGTAACGCTGAATAGCGGGGGCGCAAGCCCTCGGCGTTGGGGATCGTGCAGAGGGTCGCCGAGCGCTAGACGCGCTGGGCCAGCCACGTCGCGTACGAGATGAGCACGTCCTTGTACGGGCTGTCGCCGGTCGGCTTCGACGTTCGGCTCACGGTGACCAGCCGCCCGTGGCGGACGAAGCTCACCCACTCGCCGGGCGTCTCGTTGGTGGTGGGGCAGTAGTAGCCGGTGACCGAACCGAGGTTGACCTTGGTGCCCTTCCCGTACGTGGGCAGGCACGTCGTCGTCTGCCGTCTGGTGAAGAACGGGCTCGTGTCGGGCATCACGAGGATCGTGGCCTCCTGCTCGGCCTCAGGGCTCGCGTACAGGCAGCCGAGCCCGGGCCACGTACGGTCCTCCTCCTGGGCCTGCGGCTCGGTGGTCGGCATCGCGGTGGCGGCGGGGTCGGTGTAGACGGGCGTCGCGGTGGTGGTCACGTCGAGCCGCGCCAGGTGCTCGGCGTCGGTGACGATGCTGCACGAGGTGGGGACGTGACCGTCGGCCAGCGCGGTCGTCGCGGCGGTCC
>JAYUEA010000282.1:0-15671 GCA_043739465.1 Propionibacteriaceae bacterium | reverse complement strand
ACGAGCTCGATGCCCGGGTTGTCGGCGATCGCGTACAGATGGTTGCCCGAGATGTCGCCGATCCCGATGACGGCAGCGGTGGTCACAGTTCTCCTAAGAGCCAACGGATCTCGTTGGCGAGGTAGAGGCGCCGGTGCGCCGAGGCGTACGAGCGCTTGTCGTGGCCGAGGCCGTCGAACAGGACGTGCGGGCCGCGCGCCCAGCCCATCACGTGCCAGTCGCCCAGCGTCTCGTGGCCGAGCAGGGGAGTGTTGCCGTCGCCGACGGTCATCCGCCAGTAGCGCTCGTCGTAGCAGACGACGGCAGGGCGATCGGTGACCCCTGGAATCGGAAACAGGCCGGAGAAGACGGGGTGGTCGACGGCCGATGGGTCGGCCTCGAAGACGGCGAGGCTGATCTCTGGGTGCCCCGACGTGCCGCGGGTCCAGCCGGCGCCGATGATGTCCGCCCAGCCGGGCCACTCGGGGAAGCCGGTAGCGGCGTTGTGCACCGCCAGCAGGGCGCCGCCTGCGGCGAGGTGGGCAGCGACGGCGTCGAAGGAGGCCTGCCAGGCCGGGTCGTACGTGATCGGGCGCTCGGGGTCCCCGCCGCCGCTGTTCACGATCAGCAGGTCGACTCCGGACAGATCCGCGAGGGCCGTGGGGTCCTCGTCCGTCCGCATGTCGACGTCGAGGCCCAGGGCACGTACGACATCGGCGATCTCGGCCGAGGTCTCCGCGACGGGGTGCCAGGGGTCGGCATAGCGCGACAGCCCAGTGAAGATGGTGACCGGCACGCTCGAACCCTCCCGGTGGCCGCACCCGGCCGCCTCAAGAACCCTAATGGCCGCTCACCCACATGGCCTCTCGTGGACAGGTGTTGCCCCGACCCGTCTCGGCTCTACCGTATGAGCGTGGGAGCGACGCCCGATCCGCGAGGTCCCGGTTGGCCCGGCTGGCCGGCCGGGCCGCCAGGCGCTTCCATGCCCCCGCCCGGACCACCCCCGCCGCAGTGGCGTCCACCGGGTCCTCCGCAGCCGATGCCGCCCGTGCCGCCGCCGCAGTGGCGGCCGCCCGTAGCCCAGCAGTGGACCCCGCAGTGGCAGACACCGTACGGACAGGCTCAGCCACAACCCGTACCCCCACCCAAGCCGCCCGCCCCGCCCAAGCGGCGGACGTTGGCCACGGCCGTCTGGTGCATGGCGCTCGCGGTGACATTGCTGGTCGCGGGGTCGCATGCGCCGACCTCTGCCTCCGAGCAGACGTCCACCGCTGTCTCCCTGATCGGCCCGAACGGCCTCAGCGTCCGATATGCCCAGCGCGACGGCGTCGCCTCGGCGACGTGGTCGCGGACCAGAGGAGGCGCCACGCTCGCGTCGTCCGGGCCCGACGCGCTCGGATGGTGGCCCATCCTGACGAAGCTCGACCAGGCCTCCGCCGACCTTGCCCGGTTCTCCGCGACCTGGGCACAGGGAGCCGCGACAGGTCACAGCGACGAGGTGTTCTCCCTGGTGAACGGGGACGTACGACGCGAGGTCGCTGTGGTCGGCAGCGACGCGCAGATGTACCGGGACGGCCGCCTCGAGCTGCCGGCCACCATCGCGGCCGGCAGCACGTGGACCTCGCAGGGGAGCTTGTACACGTTGCGAGACGGGAAGCTCAGCACGGCTGCGGCGTACTACACCTCTGACGGGAGCGCCGAAACGGCTCAGGATGCCGGCCTCGCCGCCGCCGGGTGTCTCGATGTCGTCGTGCGAGAGACCATCCAAGGGGCGCCCCTGACGAGCACGACCCGAACCTGGTGCCCAGGCCGGGGGATCGTACGGTTCGGCGACGGCGCGACCACGTGGCAGCAGGCGACCAGCGTCCCGGAAAGCACGGTGTCTCCGGTCTCGAAGGCGTTCGACTGGACGCGGGCCGCCGACCTGTCCTTCGCGGCCTCCATGCCCCTCACGTCGTTGGGCAGCTCGCTGCTCATGTTGACCTACGTCTCACGACCGGGCGTGCTTCCTGACGGCACCTTGGTCGTCGCACTCAAGGGCAACGGCGACATCGTCGCCCTCGATACGGCCGCGACCACGGGGAACAAGGACCACACCACGTGGCGGGTCCACCCCGGAGGGGTCATCACGTCCTGCGTCACCCTCGGGGAGATCACGGTCGCGACCACCAGCGAACGCAAGGCGGTTGCGTACGGGCCCACGGGGCTGGCGCTGTGGAGCGCCCCGCTGACAGACACCTCTAACGCCCGGCCGGCCGAGTTCGGCGGGCGGATCGTCGTCGTGACGGTGGACGGAGGCGTCGTCGCCCTCGACCAGGCGACCGGGGCCGAGGCGTGGCGATCATCTTTGCCGAACGAGATCCAGCTCCGCCCGCAGGTCTCCGGCGACACCCTCGTCGCCATCGACGAGAGCGGGACGATGGTGGCGTTCGACACCTCGGGGAACCAGCTCTGGCGGACCTCCGAGCCGAGCACGGACATGTACACGATCTCGTCAGGCGTCGTCGTCCTCCACGAGCGAGGCGGGTCCGCGGTGCGCGGGTACGACCTGGCGACAGGTACGAAGCTGTGGCGGGTCTGGCAGCCGACGTCGCTCACGGCGCTCGTCGACGTGGACGGTGTGGCTGTGGCGTACGGGCTCGGTGGAGTCACGTCCTACGACGTGGCCACGGGCGCCGTGGGGTGGACCGAGACGAACGCTCCGATCGACGCAATGGTGGAGGGGGACCACCTGGTGCTGCTCACGACGACTGACCTGGTGGTCCTCGGCCGCGACGGGAAGGTGAGCGCGCAGTGGCGGCACGATCTGACGAACTTCAGCACAACCACCGCGTACCTGGTGATCGGACCTGACTCAGTCTCGGCTGTGACGACCACCCAGCTGTACCGGGGGGTGCTGCCGTGACCACTGAGACGGCAGAGCGACGGAAGCCGGTGGCCCAGGTGTGGCGGGCGGTGAGGCGTGCCGTCGAGGTGACCTTCGTCGAACCCGTCGACGAGGGTCGACCCGTTCCGTCGTCCTGGCCGGGAGGGCTTCCGATGGTCGGGTGGGGGACGCTGGGGCTCGTCGTCGTGCTCACCACGGTGGCTGCCTTCTCGAGCGTGCTGCGGGCGTACTCGCCGTTCGTGTCCTCGACCAGCACGGATCGGTCGATGCCCGCGTACGTGCTGCCGGTGTTCATCCTCGTGGTCGTGTGGACTCTCGGCCTCGCCCACTGCGCCATGATCCGACTCGCCTGGTACCTCAAGGTCCCCGCGCTCATCGTCGCCATCACGGCCATGGTGCAGGTCGGAGTCTTCGCCGTCACCGAGCCGCGGGTCCTCGCGCTCACGGTCGTGCCGTACCTGGCGGTCGTCATCCTGGTCCTGGCCCGGCGCCGCCGGCCGTACACCTGGTGGGAGTTCCCGCTCATCACCTCCCTGCTCGCGGTGTCGTGGTCAGCTCCTTTCCTCTTCTCCAGCTCTGCCCAGCTGCTCGGTGTGGACCTCCGCCTGGTCCAGCTCGAGTCGTCGATCGAGTCGTTCAGTCCTCTCGCGATGCCGGCCCTCGTCGCCGCCGGGGTCGCGCCGGCCATCGTCACGATGAGCGCGGCCGAGGCCATCGCCTCTCGCGCCGTCCCCCGCGTGGTGACGATCCTCGGCGTCGTGGCGGTCGTGGCCTGGCGACTCGTGACGATCGTGAGGACCGTGCTCACCGACCCGGTCGAGCAGGGTTGGGGCGCGCTGCTGGCCTCGGCCGTGGTGGTGGCGCTGGCGGCGCTCGCGATCGGGCTGGTCTGGCGGTTGTCTCCCACCCGGGCCGTGACCCAGCCTGGCGATCTGCCCGAGCTGTGGACCGCCTGGTCGTTCCCACTGGCACTGGCGATGGTCGGGATCGTTGCGGTGGTGGCCCCGCTCGTCGTGGTCTACGTCATCGGATCTGCGCTGAACCTGCCCGGCGCGGACGCGCTGGGAGCGTTCGTCACGTGGGTCAACTCGGGGGCTTCGCAGTGGTGGCGGGTGGTTCCGGGGGTCGCCTTCGTCGTCCTGGCCGTCGTGCTGGCGCGCCGCGGTCGTACTGGTGAGGCGAGCATGCTCGCTGTCGTGAGCGTCGCCACGCTCGTCGCTCCGGTGGGGTCCTTGCTCCCCGCGCAGCTGCTGCAGGCGCGTTCGGCGGAAGGCATCGCTGCGGTGACCTCGGTGCTCGCCATGGTCGTGCTGGTTGTCACGGCCGCGTTCAAGGAGCTCAGCCGCAGGCGGTTCGTGGGTCTGTTCACGGTCCTGCTCGTCGGTGGCCTCTACACCTACCGCGACACGCTCGACGACCCTGTGAGCGCTGTCGTCGGCTACGCCGGCCTGGCCACCGCGATCTTCGGCCTGGTGTGGCAGGGCCTCACGGGTGCCGGCTTCACCCGCACCGGCACGAAGCGGCTGCCGCAGGAGACCCGCGTCCTGGCCTACCTCGCCAACACGCTGTTCGCGTTCTGCATCGTCGCCTTCGTCGCCGCGAGCAGGTCCTCAGCGGGCACCCTCTCCCTCGTCGATCTCGACTCGACCGGCGACTCTGCCCTCGGGACGCCCCTGCTGCTCGCGGCCACGGTGCTGGGCCTCTGGTACGGGTTCGGTGCGCGCGAGCGGCGTGAAGATGAGGAACCTTTGCCGCCCTCCGTCCCGCGCTGAGACACTGGTCTCATGCCGCTGTCTGATCCGCCCATCGCCGCCTGGCTCACCGACATGGACGGGGTCCTCGTCCACGAGGAGGACGCCCTGCCCGGGGCCAACGAGTTCATCGAGGCGCTGAAGGCGGCCAAGCTCCCGTTCATGGTGCTGACCAACAACTCGATCTACACCCCACGCGACCTGAAGGCACGCCTCCTGACGTCGGGCATCGATGTTCCGGAGGAGTCCATCTGGACCTCCGCGCAGGCGACGGCCAAGTTCATCGCCGAGCAGAACCCCGGTGCCACCTGCTTCGCGATCGGCGAGGCGGGGCTCACGACGGCGCTCCATGGGGCTGGACTCACGCTTGCAGAGCGGAGCCCGGACTACGTCGTGCTCGGCGAGACGCGTTCGTACAGCTTCGAAGCGATCACTCGAGCGATCCGCCTGATCGAGGGCGGTGCCCGCTTCATCGCCACCAACCCAGATCCCAGCGGTCCCAGCGCGTGGGGCACGTTGCCGGCGACGGGCGCGGTCGCCGCGCTCATCCAGTCGGCGACCGGGCGCCGCCCGTACTTCGTCGGCAAGCCCAACCCGTTCATGATGCGATCGGCCCTTCGGCGCGTGAATGCTCACGCCCACGACTCGGTGATGATCGGCGACCGAATGGACACCGACGTCGTCTCCGGCCTCGAGGCGGGGCTGCGGACGATCCTCGTGCTCACCGGTTCGACGCGTCGCGAGCAGATCGACACCTTCCCGTACCGCCCGACGGTCGTCCTCGACTCGATCGCCGACGCCATCTCGCTCGTCGTGCCGTACGTGAAGCCTGCCCAGGAATAGCGACCGCGCCTCCGTCCTTTTCCGAGAGGACAACCATCAGGAGGATGAATGACGACCTTGCAGGATTTCGAGGCCACGATGATCACGGGTGAGCAGCGTGCCCTGAGCGACTACCAGGGCAAGGTGGTGCTCGTCGTGAACACGGCGTCGAAGTGCGGCTTCGCGCCTCAGTTCGAAGGGCTGGAGAAGCTGTACGACGACCTGGCCGATCAGGGACTCGTCGTGCTCGGCTTCCCGAGCGACCAGTTCGCCCACCAGGAGTTCGATGACGACAAGGAGACCGCCGACTTCTGCCAGCTCAACTATGGCGTGACGTTCCCGATGTTCCGCAAGATCGACGTCAACGGCAAGGAAGCGCACCCGCTGTTCACCTGGCTGCGTCGCGAGAAGGGCGGCCTGCTCGGCGACCTCATCAAGTGGAACTTCACGAAGTTCCTCGTCAACCGTCAGGGCGAGGTCGTGGGCCGGTACGCGCCGACCATGGTTCCAGCCGATATCGAGAAAGACATCCGCGCCCTGCTCTGAACCATCCCTCGGCGTCCACCCATGTGGTAGACGCACAGTATGCGAATTGCGATGCTGGGACCGGTTGCGTGGCGGACACCGCCGGAGGACTACGGGCCCTGGGAGCGGGTGACCAGCCTGCTGACCGAGGGGCTGGTCGCGCGCGGAGTCGATGTGACGCTCTTCGCGACGCTGGACTCCGTCACGTCGGCCACGCTCGACGGGGTCGCACCGCACGGCTACGGCGCCGACCCGGACATGGATGGTCGCGTCTGGGAGGCGTTGCACGTGGCCCACGCATTGTCGAGGTCGGGGGACTTCGACCTCGTGCACAACCAGCTCGACTGGCTGCCCCTGGCGTTCGACCACTTCTGCCAGGTGCCGATGGTGACGACGATCCACGGCTTCTCGGGCGCCGGCATCCTGCCGGCCTATCGGGCGTCCCGCTCGAGGTTCGTCTCCATCTCCGACTCAGACCGCGCGCCGGAGCTCGACTACATCGCCACGGTGCTGCACGGCATCGATGTCGGCGAGCTACCGCCAGGTCCCGGCGGCGACTCGCTGGTCACGTTCGGCCGGATCCATCCCGACAAGGGCACCGAGCAGGCGATCGCGATCGCCCGGGCGTGCGGGCGACCGCTCGTGATCTGCGGCCCGGTGCACGACCGCGACTACTTCGAGGAGCGCGTGAAGCCCGCGGTGGACGGGACCACCGTGCTGTACCTCGGATCCGTCGGCCCGGCTGAGCGGGCCCGCGTGCTCGGCGAGGCCGCAGCGCTGCTCCACCCCATCGGGTTCGACGAGCCGTTCGGGCTCTCGGTCGCCGAGGCCATGATGTGCGGCACGCCCGTGGTCGCCTACCGCCGCGGGTCGATGCCCGAGGTCGTCGACGAGGGCGTCACCGGTTACCTCGTGGACGACGTGGAGCAGGCGGTGCAGGCGGTTGGCAGGTCCGTGCTGCTGGACCGACGAGTCGTACGGGACCACGCGATCAGCCGGTTCGGCGTCGACCGGATGGTCGACGGCTACCTGGCCGTGTACGAGCTGCTGCTCGGCCGTTAGTGACACACGACACTAGGCGCCTAGGTCCGACAGCAGCTCGTCGAGCGACACCGACGCCACGGAGATCGAGAGGTCGCCGATCCCGTACGGGATGAACAAGCGGCCCTGATGGATGATCGCGCCGCACGTGAAGACCACGTTCGGCACGTACCCGGCGTGCTTGACGGGTGGCAGCAGCGGCCGGTCGAGTCTTCCGATGACACGGGTCGGGTCCTCGAGATCCAGCAGGATCACGCCCAGGCTGTACGTGCGCATCACCCCGACGCCGTGCGTGACCACGAGCCAGCCGGCGGGCGTCTCGAGCGGTGTCCCGCCGTTGCCCATCTGCAGGATCTGCCACAGCGCGCGGGGTCCCTCGATGTTCGTGGGCTCCTCCCAGCGGTAGCCGTCGACGGAGGCCGTGACGCCGATCGTCATCCCGTCAGCCCGGCTCAGCGCCACGTGACGTCCTCCGATCCGTCGCGGGAACAGCGCCATGCCCTTGTTCTGGGCTCCCGATCCGGTGAGCGGGAACGAGGTGAAGCTGGACAGGTCCGGGCTGACGAGAAGCCGGTTTCTGATGGTGCGTCCGTCATACGCGGTGTAGCAGGCGCGGTAGGTCGTGGTGCCGTCGTCGTCGCGGAACAGCGTGAACCGCGCGTCCTCGATGCCTTGACGCTCATCCTCGGTGGCGGGTGCCAGCACCCTCTGCGAGAGGTCCGTGCCGGCGGGGAACGACACGGTGTAGCTCGAACCGGCGCGTCGGCGCAGCGCGTCGACCCTGACGTGCGCCTCAGGGTGGAGGAGAAGGTCGGGGGGCAGGTCGATCAGCACCCTCTCCACATCAGAGCTCTTCACCTGCTCAGGCACGACCTTGAGCACCGACGCCGTGAGCTCGTCAGCTTCCGGCCCTCCGGTTACCAGGGCCGCGAAGAGGTCGCGCGGGACAGGGGCCGGCGACAGGGTGCCCGCGTGGAGCGGCGTCTGTCGCTGTTCGAAGACCCACTCGCCGTCGCTGATGGTGGCCGAGGCGAACTCGAGCGCGGAGAGGTGGCCCTCACCGATGCCGCGCAGCGACACGGCGACCCTCAGCGCGCCACCGTCGGCCTGGTCCGGGTGCGGGACGACGCTGGGGTTGCACACGGCGGCTCCCTCCACGCTGTACTCGGACGTGAACGCCGCACCGAGCAGCAGCAGGCGCTCGTCGCTGATCTCTTCGTCATGGGGGACGACGACCGCGGCGTTGGTGCGCAGCGTGGCCTTGAAGTCCGGGTGGTGACGGCTGAACTGGCCGAGCATGCTTGCGAGCAGCTGGGACACGGTCGCGTCGTCGAGGTCCAGCATGCGCCGCACGAGGTCCTGGGCGCGATGGACGTGTGGGGGTTCGATGCTGGGAAGGAACAGTCTGCCGATCACCCTGTCGGCGTCCGGGCGGAGCTGCTGCTCGTCGTGACGTCGGACGGTTGCGGACATGCGCTCACTCCTCGTTTGTACGCCAGCAGCAGGGTGATGCCCGCTGCGACGGTCGATTCTGCTCCCCGGTTGGGGTTCCGCCCTGTGCTCGTGAACCCGTCGAAGCCGGCCCCGGTGTCGAGGTCGACCATGGTGGTGCCGGAGTCGTTGTCGCCCAGGAACCAGGCGGCGGTTGCTCCGACGAGCTCTCGCCAGCTCGTGTAGCCGGTCAGTCGGTACGCGGTCGCACCGGCCATGCATGTCGACGCTACCTCGATTGGCTGCTGATCGAACGCTGGCGGCGTGTCGCCCGGGCCGCGTCCACCCACGGGCACGACCGAGGGACCGTCGTCGACCCGTTTGGAGGCCGATCAAGAAGTCGAGCAGTGACAGGCCGAGGCCGATCGCATCCGACCGTCCCAGTGCGTCGCCGGTGCTGATCAGCGCGCACGGCAGGAGCGGATTGTCGTGTCGGGGGATCGGGACTGCTGCCCTCATCCGGACGCGAGCCTCTCGTCGCCCGGGCTGGGGGCGGCGATCAGGAGCCGTTCGGCGAGGGAGCGGAAGGCCTGCGCCACCACGGGCCACGTGAGTCGAGCAGCCTCGGAGCTGGCCGCCGCGGACATCGACGCCGCGACGTCGCCCCGGGTCAGGATCGACCGGAGCGCGTCGGCGATGGCGTCCGGGTCCCGATGGGGGACCGTGACCCCGGCTCCGGTAGCCAGGAGCTCGGTGGCGTGGGGAAAGCTGGTCGCCACCACGGGCCTCCCTGCCGCCACCGCCTCGATGAGCACGCCGGACGTGACCTGCTGGTCGCTGTCGTACGGGAGCAGCACCGCGCTCGCGCTGGCGATCAGGTCGGGGAGGGCGCTGGTGGCCCTGTACGACGCGTCGAACGTCACCAGGTGGTCGACGCGCAGGTCGGCGGCGAGACGCGTGAGGGAGTCCCGGTACGCCTCTCCGTGCGACTCGAGCACCTTTGGGTGCGTCTGCCCCGCCACGAGGTACGCGGGCTGGGGGGCGATGTCCCGCAGCGACGCGAGAGCGCGGATGCCCCACTCGATGCCCTTTCCCGGACCGATTAGGCCCCAGGTGAGGATCCGGCCAGGCACGGGTGGTACACGCGTCCGGGTGATCTCGACCGCGACGCCGTGAGGGATGACGTGGACCTTGCGTGCGTTCAGCACGTACGTCGCGACCAGCCTGTCTCTGGCCGCACGGCTCATCACGACGACCGCGTCGGCTCGGCGGCAGAGGTGCTCGAGCACCTGTCGCTGGCCGACGGACGGAGTCCGCGGCACAGTGTGCAGGACCACGATGACGGGCACTCTGACCTGCCGCAGCACCGTGAGCACCTCCCGACCGTCCGCGCCGCCGTAGATCCCGTACTCGTGCTGCACCACAGCGACGTCGGCGCTGCTCAAGGCGTCGGCAGCGCGCCGCTGGCTGAGAGCGTCACCGGCGACGAGGTTCTCCACGACGATGCGCGGCGAGTCATGTGGGCGTCGCTCGACCGCGCGTACCACGGACACCGACGTTCCTGGCAGTCTGCCAAGAGCCTCTCCGAGGGAGAGGGTGAACGTCGCAAGTCCGCACTGCGTGGGCGGGTACGTGGACAACAGGGCAATCTTCATGGGACCTCCAGCCGTCGTGCAGAAGTGACCCCTCCATACCCAGACAACGCCTGGTGATCTCGCGCTGCGCCCGGTTTCCTCCCGGGAATGACAGGGCCCCCGCCCGGTCTCCCGGGCGGGGGCACTGTGTGGTTTTCGGCTAGCGAGGACTGATCACATGTCGTAGTACATCTCAAACTCGTGCGGGTGCGGACGGACGCGGATGGCGTTGATGTCCTCGCGCTTCATCTCGATCCAGGTCTCGATGAGGTCCGAGGTGAACACGCCGCCTGCGAGCAGGTAGTCGTGGTCCTTCTCGAGCTCGTCGAGCACGGCGTCCAGCGAGGCCGGAACCGTGGGAACCAGTGCGTGCTCCTCGGGAGGCAGCTCGTACAGGTCCTTGTCGACCGGGGCCAACGGCTCGATCTTGTTGAGGATGCCGTCGAGGCCGGCCAAGAGGCAGGCAGCGAAGGCGAGGTACGGGTTCGCGCTCGGGTCGGGGCAGCGGAACTCGAGGCGCTTGGCCTTCGGGTTCGGGCCGGTGACCGGGATCCGGATGCACGCGGACCGGTTGCGGCCCGAGTACACGAGGTTGACCGGAGCCTCGAAGCCCGGGACGAGACGGTGGTACGAGTTCGTCGTCGGGTTCGTGAACGCCAGCAGGCTCGGCGCGTGGTAGAGGAGGCCACCGATGTAGTGACGGGCCATCTCCGAGAGGCCGGCGTAGCCGGACTCGTCGGCGAACAGCGGCACGCCGTCCTTCCACAGCGACTGGTGCACGTGCATGCCCGAGCCGTTGTCACCGAAGATCGGCTTCGGCATGAAGGTCACGGTCTTGCCCGCTTCCCAGGCCGTGTTCTTGACGACGTACTTGAACTTCTGCACGTCGTCGGCCGCAGCCAGCATCGTGTTGAACTTGTAGTTGATCTCCGCCTGGCCGGCCGTGCCGACCTCGTGGTGGGCGCGCTCGATCTCGAGGCCGACCTCGGTGAGGTTGCGGACCATGTCGTCGCGGAGGTCGGTGAAGTGGTCCACCGGCGCTACCGGGAAGTAGCCACCCTTGTACTTGACCTTGTAGCCACGGTTCGGGCGGCCGTCGGGATCGTTCTCGGCGCCGGTGTTCCAGGCTCCGGCCTCGGAGTCGATGTAGTAGTAGCTCGCGTTCTGCTTCGTCTCGTACCGCACCGAGTCGAAGATGTAGAACTCGGCCTCAGGAGCGAAGAACGCCGTGTCGCCGACACCGGAGGACGCGAGGAACGCCTCGGCCTTGCGGGCGATGTTGCGCGGGTCGCGGCTGTAGGCCTCCTTCGTGATCGGGTCGTGCACGAAGAAGTTGATGACGAGCGTCTTGGACTTGCGGAAGGGGTCCACGTACGCCGATGTCGGGTCGGGGAGCAGCGCCATATCGGACTCGTGGATCTTCTGGAACCCTCGGATCGACGAGCCGTCGAACGCCAGACCGTCCTCGAAGACGGCCTCCGTCAGCGCGGCGGCGGGGATGGTGAAGTGCTGCATGACGCCCGGCAGGTCGCAGAACCGGATGTCAACGGTCTCGATACCGTTGGCCTTGACGTAGGCCAAGGTGTCGTCGGCGCCTTGGAACATGGAACCTCCAGTGAACTCGGGGCGCACGATGCGCCGGGACAGAACCTAGCGATGGGCCGTTGCCGAGCCGTGACGGGATTGTTTCGGCGATGTAACGCCGTTCGCGGGACGTGTCAGGCCAATCTCGCAGGGGCCTCGACGACGCGGCGGATATGCTCCGCGCATGGCCGACGTAACGCACCCCGGAGCGTCACTGGGCCTGCCGTCGGCGGGCCGCGGATCGCTCGCCTCGTGGCGCGCTCGGATCGCCGCGCTGATCGTCGACTGGGCCGCGAGCATGGTGGTGGCCACGCTGATCTTCGGCACCGGAGCCCTCCGTGGGGGAGGTTGGCTGGGCTTCACGGTCCTCGGCGTGTATGTGCTCGAGAAGTGGGTCCTCACCTGGCTCGCCTCGGGATCGTTCGGTCAGCTGCTGGCCAGGATCGCGGTCGTACGGGTCGGTGGCGGGTCCATCGGGTGGTGGCGCGCGCTGGCCCGCTCGGTCATGGTGGGTCTGGTGATCCCCGCGGTCGTGGTCGGCGCCGAGCGGCGCGGGCTGGACGACCTCGTGCTGGGCACCGTCGTCGTGAACAGGGTGGATGGCCGCACAGCCTGAGCTCACGTGACTAGCCTGGTGTCACTACGCGCAAAGGAGCGTCGACGATGACGGACTACCGCGAACCAGGACGCCGTTTCCCCCACGACTTCGTCTTCGGCTCGGCCACGGCCTCGTACCAGGTGGAGGGCGCGGTCGCCGAGGACGGCAGGCTGCCGTCGATCTGGGACACCTTCAGCCACACCCCAGGCCGTACCCACAACGGCGAGACGGGTGACGTCGCGTGCGACCAGTACCACCGCTGGGAGTCCGACCTCGACCTGATGAGCTCGTACGGGATCGGCGCCTACCGGTTCTCGATCGCCTGGCCGCGGATCATCCCCACCGGTACGGGAGCGGTGAACCAGGCCGGTCTCGACTACTACTCGCGGCTCGTCGACGGTCTCCTGGCACGCGGCATCGCACCGATCGCGACGCTGTACCACTGGGACCTGCCGCAACCGCTCGAGGATGCCGGGGGCTGGCCGGAGCGGGCAACCGCCGAGGCGTTCGCTGCGTATGCCGCGGCCATCGGAGCTGCGCTCGGCGACCGCGTCGACACCTGGATCACGCTCAACGAGCCGTTCTGTGCGGCCTACCTGGGCTACGCCGTCGGCATCCATGCCCCGGGTCGAAAGGATCCGGTGGCGGCTCTTCGGGCGGTCCATCACCTGAACCTCGGCCACGGGCTCGCGGTCCAGGCGCTCCGGTCCGTCGTGTCGCCGACGGCCAAGATGTCCGTCACCAACAACCTCTCGACAGTGCGCCCGGGCAGCGACGATCCCGCAGACGTCCACGCGGTCGCCAAGTCCCGCGCCCTGTCCAACGGCGTGTTCACCGGCCCACAGCTGCGCGGCGAGTACCCCGAGCTGGCGATCGAGGTCACGGCGAAGCACACGGACTGGTCCTTCGTCGCCGACGGCGACCTGCAGACGATCAACCAGCCCTTGGACGTGTTCGGGCTCAACTGGTACACGCCGTTCTGGGTGCGTCAAGGGGAGGCGCCGGATCCGTCGCTGCCGTGGCAGCCGACGGTGTCTCCCGGCAACGAGGACCTGATCACGGAGACCCGTGACGGGGATCGCACGGACATGGACTGGCTGGTCGACCCGTCGGGTCTCGAAGAGCTCCTGGTCCAGATGGACGCCGAGTTCCCGGGCCTGCCCATCCTCATCACCGAGAACGGCTGCGCGTACGACGACCCGATCGTCGACGGGCGGGTCCACGACGCCCGGCGGGTCGACTTCCTCCAGCGCCACGTGACCGCGGTGCACCGTGCGATGGAGGCCGGCGTCAACGTCAAGGGCTACCTGGTGTGGTCATTGATGGACAACTTCGAGTGGGCCGAGGGGTACTCCCAGAGATTCGGGATCACGCACGTCGACTACGAGACGCAGGTGCGGACACCCCGCGACTCGGCTCGCTGGTACGCCAGACTGGCCCGTACGCATCAGATTCCGAAGGCCGACGACATCGCGTGACGTGACCACTTTGTGTGGGATTGGCTGCGTTCATGTTGATTTGTGCGTATCTTTAGTCTCATGGTCGCCATAGATGCCGGTGAGGAGCGTTTCCTCCCCCATGAGCGCCATGCGCGGATCCTCGATCAGGCGCGTTCCCGCTCCCGGGTAGAGGTCACTGCGCTCGCCGACGAGCTGGACGTGACGAGCGAGACGATCCGCCGGGACCTCACGGTCCTCGAGAGACGCGGGCTGCTGCGGCGCGTCCACGGCGGCGCCGTGCACATCGAGCGACTGGGCTACGAGCCGTCCATCATCGCCAAGCGCGAGCACCGGGCCGCGGAGAAGCTGCGCATCGGTCGCGCTGCCCGGGACTTCCTGCCCGACGGGGGAGCAATCCTCATCGACGCAGGGACGACGACCATGGAGCTGGTCCGCCAGCTGCCGTCCGACCTCGCGCTGACCGTGGTGACCAACTCGCTGCAGGCGGCTGCGCACCTCTCGGAGCTGCCCCGGGTCGAGCTACTGATGCTCGGTGGGAGGCTGCGCGATGTCACCGGGGCGGCCGTCGGAACCTGGACCCGGAACGCGTTGGCGGATCTTCGCGTCGATGTCGCGTTCATGGGGGCGAACGGCATCACGCCCGACATCGGGCTGACCACGCCCGACCAGTCCGAGGCGGAGGTCAAGTCCGCGATGGTCGCCGCGGCCGCACGTGTGGTCTGCCTCGTCGACCACACCAAGATCGGTCTCGTACAGCTCTTCCGTTTCGCTCCGCTCGACGCAGTAGACGTCATCGTCACGGACTCAGGCATTCAGGATGAGCTGGCCGAGGAGCTGGCGGCCGCAGGACCCGAGGTGGTCCGCGCATGATCGTCACACTGACGCCCAACCCCGGCATCGACCGCACCATCGCCGTCCCTGCCCTGGTCAGGGGGAGCGTGATGCGCGCCACCGACTCCCGGGAGGATCCAGGAGGCAAGGGCCTCAACGTCAGCCGCGCGCTCACGCTGAACGGCACACCCACGAAGGCCGTACTGCCGATCGGAGGGGTGTACGGGGGCGTCATGCTCGACCTGCTCCACGAGCAGGACATCGACGTCGTGCCGGTGCCGATCGCGGGGTCGATCCGCGTCAACGTGGCCATCGTCGAGCCCGACGGTACGACCTCGAAGCTCAACGAGCAGGGTCCCTGTTTCACGGTCACGGAGGTCGAGGCGCTGCGCGCGGCGACGCTCGGCGCGAGCGCCGGTGCTGGCTGGGTGGTCTGCTGCGGTTCGCTGCCGCCGGGCATCGACGACGACTTCTTCGCGGCGACGGTCGAGCGCTGCCACGCCGATGGCCTCCTGGTCGCTGTGGACTCGTCCGGCGAGCCCATGGCCCGCGCCCTCGCGGCTGCCCCCGACCTCGTGAAGCCCAACCGAGTCGAGCTCGCCGAGGCGGTCGGCCATGACCTTCCGACCGTGGGTGCCGTCGTCGACGCGGCGCGTGGGCTCGTGGAGTCGGGTGTGAGAACTGTCCTGGTGAGCCTCGGACGGGATGGGGCTCTCCTCGTCGACGCCGAGAGAGTCGTCCATGCCGCTGCCCGCGGAGCGACCCCGGTCTCCACTGTGGGAGCCGGCGACGCGCTCCTGGCGGGCTACCTGCACGCCGTCTCCGCCGGGGCGAACCCCGCCACTGCGCTGGGCGTCGCGGTGGCCTTCGGCGCGGCTGCGGTGGGCCTGCCGGGCAGCCAGATGCCGTCCCCGGCCGACGTGGCGGCCGTCCACGTGACGATCGACGAGTCACCCGACCTGGATCGACCTCTGGACGACTGACAGGGGGTTGGGGTTCGTCGACGATGCGGCCATCCGTCACATCCGTGATCTCGGCCCCGTGCTGGCCGTCGCCGCGAGCCACCCGCACATGTACGGCTGCCAGACGGCCTGGGCGGAGGCACTCGACGCCCCGGTGGTGCTCAAC
>JAYUEA010000281.1:0-5220 GCA_043739465.1 Propionibacteriaceae bacterium | reverse complement strand
CCGACGTGGTCCGTAGGCGGTACGGGCTTCTCGACGGGCGTCAGGCCAAGCTGGCTGACATCGGCGAGGTCTGGGGAATCACGGCCGAGCGTGTGCGCCAGATCGAGCGCCATGCGATCGCCAAGCTGCGCAGCGGAGAGCTCGCAGCCTGACCGACGTCGACGCCGCCTCCTGTCCCAAGGGGGGCGGCGTCGTCATGTCCGGACGATGACGCGGATGAGGCCTTCCTGAGCAGCCGAGGCCGCAAGCTGCCCACCGGCATGGATCCTGCCGAGGGAGAAGCCGCGGGCGCCGGACGCCGACGGGGAGATCTGGTCGTACAGGAGCCAGTCGTCGGCGCGTACGGGCCGGTGGAACCACATAGCGTGGTCAAGCGACGCCGCCATCACGCCGGGCCCGAAC
Organism: Propionibacteriaceae bacterium; assembly: GCA_043739465.1. Classification (GTDB taxonomy): domain Bacteria; phylum Actinomycetota; class Actinomycetes; order Propionibacteriales; family Propionibacteriaceae; genus Fen-668. Next base: position 4,818 of record JAYUEA010000281.1, on the reverse strand, counting down.
GTCATCCCGTGCGGGATGAGGCTGACGCTGAGCAGCGTGAGGTCAGAGAGGTACGCGAGCACCGCCTGGTGGAGCACGGGATCGTCGTTCAGCCGGCCGTTCGCCCGCACCCACACCGCGAGCGAACCCTGGTGATGAGGCGGCGAGTCCGCCAGGCCTGACGCGTACCGAACCTCCAGTCCGTCCCATTCGCGGAAGAACCGGCCTGCCTGCGCGCCACGACGTCGTACGACCTCGTCGGCCATGCTGGGGCAGTCATCGGGGGCCGGCACGTCGGGCGCCGCATCCTGGTGGTCGAGCCCGGGCTCCGGGGTCTGCGCCGAGCAGACCATCGTGAAGATCCGCCGACCGCCCTGCCTGGCCGTCACGAGCCTGGTCGAGAAGTGCTGACCGTCGCGAGTCGGCAGCACGTCGTACAGGATCGGCGAGTCAGCGCGCCCCGCTTCGAGGAACTGCGCGTGCAGGGAATGCAGGATGCGGCCGGACGGGAAGGTGCCGTACGCGGCCACGACGGCCTGCGCCAGCACCTGGCCCCCGTACGTGCGCTGAAGCTCGGTCTGGGCGGCAGGGCCGCGGAAGAGGTCGGGCTCGATCTGTTCGAGGTCGAGGACGGCGACCAGGTCGTCGATGCTTCGGGACATGGTTACGGGTTCTGGTCCTGCTCGCGATCCTGCAGGAACTTCTCGAACTCGGCTGCGATCTCGTCAGCGGTGGGTACGGGCGTCGCTCGCTCGTGGGCCGTGTCGAAGGCATCCTCGAGCGCGGACACCAGCTCGCCCGTCTCGGGCGAGCCCGCGACCTCGGAGTTGATGAGGTCCAGGCTGTCCCGGATCTCGTCGTCCAGGCCTGTCAGCGGGATGACCAGGCCGGTGTCGTTCATGAAGGCCTGGAGGACGGCCCTCACCGACTGCGGGAAATAGACCTGCGACAGGTAGTGCGGCACGTGCGCGACGTAGCCCATGGCGATGCGCCCGGCCTCACCGGAGCGTAGCTGGAGCAGCGCGGACCACTGGCCGGGCACGTCCATCCGGTCGATCAGCGGCGGGTTGTCGTGGACCAGCTCTTCCTGCGTCGCGTGCCGCGTGATGCCGGTCGGGCGCGTGTGCGGGACCGCCATGGGGATGCCGGTCACCGTGTAGAGGCGGCCGACACCGACCTCGGACGAGATCGTGAGGGTGGCTTGCACCATCCGTTCCCACTGGGCGTCCGGCTCCTGACCGTGCATCAGCAGGAACGCGTGACCCAGTGCGTCCGTGAGCCGGTCTATCGCCAGGACCGGCGGCTGGATGGCCGTCCACCGGTAGGTGTCGAAGGTCATGATCGGACGGCGACTGCGGTAGTCGTGCACCGCGTCCACGTCGAACGTGGCCAGTCGCTCCGGGTGACAGGTGCGCAGCAGGTGGGCGGCGACACCGTGCGTGACCCGCCCGGCGTCGAGGAAACCGTCCAGCAGATGGAGCATGGGTGTACCAGCTCCCTGCACCTCCTGCCAGGTTTCCGGGACCACCTCGTACAGCTCTCGCGGATCCTTCACACAGGCGAGGGTATGGCCTGCACGCAAGACCTGCGGGGCGTACCGACTTTTCCGCTGGAGAAGGTACGCCGAGCCGGGAGCGCCTCACGGCGCGGGGCCGCTCGTAGCGGCTGTAGTTGGAGCCCGGGGCATCCGCGGCCCGGCGTACCGTCGGCCAGTGTAGGCGACCCGGTCGCTGGATCACGCGAGCCTTAGAGCAGTCTCCCTGAGTCTTCCAGGTGACCTGCACCCTCGAGCTGCTCTGCCAAGGTCATGAGCCGAGCGGCCTCCCTCACGGTCGACGTCCCCACGGACTGCCTCAGGCCCTGACCCGCGGCGAGCACGTGCACCACCGCTGCAGCACGCCACAGGACGTCGACGAAAGCTCCGTGGACGATCCCCCTCATCACGTCGTCGATGGCCGCGCACAGGCTGTCCGGGGTCGGCGGGTCGGGCACCCCCGCGATCGCCCGAGCGACCTGAGCCGTGCCCTGCCCCGCCTCGTACGCCGTGGCGGCGCGGTGGGGATCGGCGTGGATCCAGGCGCGCACCACGTACAGGCGCCACAGCGCTCCGGCCAGCGAGTCAGCCGCCGAGTTGGCCCAGAGGTCAGCGAGCGACTCCAGACCCTCGGCGTCAGCGAGACCTATGACGCGCTCCGCAATCTCGGCGTCACCGGCCTGGCTGGCGCCCCGTACGAGCACGGTGGCGGTACGGTCAGCGACACGCTGGCGCTCCTCGGGAGCGAGACCCGCGGGGAGCGCCTCGAAGAAGGCCGATCCAGGAGTCGCCGGACGATGGTGGTCACGCGACGGCATCTGTCCCCCCGAGTTCGACGCTCATCGTGCCAGCATAGGAGCGGCTGCTGCCGTGGCCATCGCCTGCCGCACGCGCTTGGCGGACACCGGTTCGGCTGTGCGCAGCTGTTGGGCGAACAGGCTGACGCGCAGCTCCTCGAGCAGCCAGCCGGCGCGCGCCACCTCGGTGGGCAGCGGCGGCTCGGGGAAGCGCGCGACCAGGACGGCGTACTCGTCCTCAAGGTCGGCGATGAGGTCGGCCGACTGTCGCTCACGGGCAGGGTTCGTCGTGAAGGCTGTCAGCCGCTGCTCCGCTGCGTGCAGGTAGCGCGACAGGCGCTCGAACCACGGGCTGGGGGTCGCCAGGACGAAGCCCGGGTAGACGAGGTTGGCGACCTGCTCGCGAACGTCGTCGGTCACGTACGAGGTCGGCATCGTGGCGAGCTGCCGGAGCACCCCCTGGTGGCGCGCGAGGCTCTCGCCCGTGTACGCGACGAGGCCACGCATGGTCTCCGCCTGGCGCTCTCTGACCGCCACCTGGACCACGGCGAAGCTCTCGGCGTCTCGGACCGTTGAGGGATCGACACCGAGAGCGGCGAGGGCGTCGTCGATGGCACGGAGCCGGGCATCGGCGAACATCGCCGGGATGGTCGGGTAAGGGCTGCCGCCGAGCTGGAGCTTCGTCGCGTTGGTCATCCTCGAGACCACCCAGGTCGTCGGGTCCGGTGAGGTGAGCTGGATGAGGCGCCGAAGCCCTCGGGCATGGCTGGCCGTCGCCCGCTGCTGAGTGTCCAGGACGACGACTCCGACCGTGGTGCCTTCGTCCTTCAACGCCGGGTAGCCCACGATCTCGGTGGTTCCCGCGGTCGTGACCAGGCGTAGCCCCACCGGCGGGAACGACCAGGTCGTGGCTCCGGTGACGGTTGCCCGGCTGTTGACCTTCGACAGGGTCCGGCTGACCGTGTGGGTCAGCTGGCGCTGGAGCGCAGAGAGGTCCTCTCCCCTGGCCAGCTCCTTGCCGCCGTCGACGACGACCAGGGCCGGGCGCAGGTGAGCAGGGAGCTCACGCTCGCCCCATTGTCCCGTGGGATCGCTGCCGGTGAGTGCTCGGAGCGCGACGGCCAGGGCATCCGGGAACGTGATGGTGTCAGGAGCGGTGTCGCCCTGCGGCGACGAGGCGACGTCGGGCCGTTGAGCCAGCCAGGCCAGTGCTGCCGCGGCGTGGTTGGGCGCGGGTACGAAAGAGGTGCGCAGGCTCTTCGGCAGCGACCGGATCAGCTCGATGGCCAGGTCCTCGCGATAGCCGGGGACGTTCCACGTGAACGCAGCGGCCGGCAGCTGGTTGAGGACGGCGACCGGGATCTCAATGGTCACGCCGTCGTGCTGCGAGCCCGGGTCGAACACGTACGTGATCTCGAGCTCGTGGGTGCCCACCTTCCACCAGTCCGGGAAGCCAGTCGCCGAGATGTCCGCCTCGTCGTCGACGACGAGGTCGGAGAGGGTGAGGTCGAGGTACGCGTCGTCCTGGAGCCGCTTCGTGCGCCACCACGTGTCGAAGTGGCGCTGCGAGACGACGTCGGCCGGGACTCGCTCGTCGTAGAAGGCGAAGATCGTGGCGTCGTCGACGACCAGGTCGCGACGACGAGTGCGCTCCTCGATCTCGGCCGCTTGCTCCCGGACGGACGCGTTGCGCGTCACGAAGTGGTGCCTGGTGTGCCAGTGGCCCTCGACGAGGGCGCTCTGGATGAAAAGGCGTCGAGCCTCTCTCGCGTCGATGCGGGAGTACTGGACGGTGCGGCCGGCGACGATGGGGACGCCGTAGAGGCTGACGGTCTCGAGGGCGACGGCCGAGCCCTGGGACTCCGACCAGTGGGGCTCCGCGTACGTGCGGCTCAGCACGTGCTCGGCGACCGCCTCGACCCACTCGGCCTCGACACCAGCGACCGTGCGTGCCCACAGGCGGGTGGTCTCGACCAGCTCGTACGCGACGGCCAGCGGCGGCGGCGTCTTCGCGAGGGCAGATCCGGGAGCGATCGCCCAGGCCGTGCCGCGCGCGCCGCGGTACTCGCGCGGGCCGAGGCGGACGCGCTTGCGGGGCGGCAGGTCTGTACGTTCGGAGCGCGTGTCGAGCAGCCCGACGTGGCTCAGCAGGCCGGACAGGATCGCGGTGTGTACGAGGTCGGCCGGGGCCGGCTCGGTGTTGCGGTCCAGCTCCAGCTCGTCGCAGATCTGGCGTACCTGGGTGTGCAGGTCCTGCCATTCGCGGATCCGCAGGAAGTTCAGGTACTCGTCGCGGCACATCCGTCGGAAGGCGTTGCCGGAGGTCTCGTGGCGTCGAGCACGCAGGTAGTTCCACAGACGTACCAGCGCGAGGAAGTCCGAGCCGTCGGGGGGCGCCTGCTCGCCGTCGTCGCCGGGGGCGGCGGCCCAGAACCGCCGGTGCGCGGCGTCCGCCTGCTCGCGCTTCTCCTGAGGCCGCTCGCGCACGTCCGGGATCGCCAGCGCGGA
>JAYUEA010000280.1:0-1692 GCA_043739465.1 Propionibacteriaceae bacterium | reverse complement strand
GTTGTTGCGCAGGCAGCGCAGGGCTGCCTCCTGCAGCCAGCCCTTGCATTCCATCTCGGCTACTCCAATGCTCCGGTGACGGTCTCGGCGGCGGTGAGTACCGCGCCGGAGCGGACCAGCGCGACGGCGGCCTCGATCTCGGGCGACAGGTAGCGGTCCGGCCCTGGCCCAGGGACCGTGATCCGCAGGGCCGCGACGGCAGCCGCGGTGGCGGTGGCCGGTCGGACCTCGCGCAGATCCAGGGCTCTGCCGGCTGCCAGCAGCTCGATGGCGAGGACCCGACCGAGGCCGTCGAGCGAGCGGCGCAGCTTGCGGGCGGCGCCCCAGCCCATCGAGACGTGGTCCTCCTGCATCGCCGAGCTCGGGATCGAGTCGACACTGGCCGGGACGGCGAGCCGCTTGAGCTCGCTGACCAGACCGGCCTGCGTGTACTGCGCGATCATCAGCCCGGAGTCGACCCCGGGGTCGTGGGCGAGGAAGGCCGGCAGCCCGTGCGAGCGGTGCGCATCCAGCATCCGATCGGTGCGCCGCTCGCTGATCGAGGCGAGATCGGCTGCCACGATGGCAAGGAAGTCCAGGACGTAGGCGACCGGGGCGCCGTGGAAGTTGCCGTTGGACTCGATCCGGCCGTCCGGCAGCAGGACCGGGTTGTCGATCGCGGCGGCGGCCTCGCGGCCGGCGACAAGTCGCGCGTGGGTCAGGGTGTCCCGGGCCGCCCCCGCGACCTGCGGTGCGCAGCGCAGCGAGTAGGCGTCCTGCACCCGCGGGTCGTCCCGGCCGGCGTGCGACGCCAGGAGTGGGGAGCCATCCAGTAGCCGGCGCATGTTGGCGGCGGCGACCGCCTGGCCCGGGTGTGGCCGCAGTGCCATCAGATCGGCGGCGAGCGGCCGGTCGGTGCCGAGCAGCGCCTCGAGGCTCATCGCGGCCGTCAGATCGGCGGTGCGCAGCAGCCGTTCGAGGTCGTGGCAGGCGAGCATCAGCATCGCGAGCATCCCGTCGGTGCCGTTGATCAGGGCCAGCCCCTCCTTCTCGACCAGCACCACCGGGTGCAGCCCGGCCTCGGCCAAGGCGTCCGCGGCCGTCAGAACGGCGTCGCCCCGGCGTACGTGTCCCTCGCCCATGACCGCCAGGGCGACGTGGGCCAGCGGCGCGAGATCGCCTGAGCAGCCGAGCGAACCGTACTCCCGGACGACCGGCGTCAACCCGGCGTTGAGCAGGTCGCAATAGGCCTGGGCCGTCGCGGGGCGCACGCCGGTCCGGCCGGTGGCGAGGGTCTGCAGCCGCAGCAGCGTCATCCCGCGGACGACCTCGGCCTCGACCTCGTCGCCCGAGCTGGCCGCGTGCGAGCGGACCAGGCTCCGCTGCAGTTGGCTGCGCAGCTCGATCGGGATGGCCCGGGTGGCGAGCGCCCCGAAGCCGGTCGAGATGCCGTACGCCGGGACAGTGGCGGCGGCGAGTGCGTCGACGTGGGCCCTGGCCGTTGCCAGCCGGTCGAGGCAGGCATCGCTGAGCTCGACCGGCGCGGAGTGCCTCGCGACGGCAACGAGCTCGGCGTCGGTGAGCGGCCGCTCCGGGGTGAGCACGACGTCCATGGCGTCATGGCAGCACACCCGGGGGCGGACCGACAGCACCTGCGTGGATGCTGTCGCCCATGCAGCCGACGATCGCCGGGGACCTCGCGGGTCTTCGGCA
>JAYUEA010000279.1:0-1694 GCA_043739465.1 Propionibacteriaceae bacterium | reverse complement strand
CGTCGAGGTCTCCCGCCAGATCAACCTGAACCACGCCGGCATCGCGGTCGTGGCCGGACTGGTCGCGCTGCTCCACGCGATCGCCGGCGCCGCAGCAGGACTTGCGGCCGCGTCGCTTCACCGGGCGAAACCGTCCCCCGCTGCCGCGCAAGCCCTGTGGCATCATGCCGAAATGACAGTCGCCCGGTCCGTACTGCTCTTCGTCCTCGCCGCGGTCGCCGAGATCGGCGGCGCATGGTTGGTGTGGCAAGGCGTCCGCGGGCATCGCGGGTGGGTCTGGATCGGTGCCGGGATCGTGGCGCTCGGCGCGTACGGGTTCGTCGCAACCCTTCAGCCTGACGCACACTTCGGACGCATCCTCGCTGCCTACGGAGGAGTCTTCGTCGCCGGATCCCTCGTGTGGGGGATGGTGATGGACGGCTTCAAGCCCGACCGGTATGACATTGCAGGAGCCATGATCTGCCTGGTCGGCGTCGCGGTCATCATGTACGCGCGGCACACCCCATGACGCGGACTTCCGCCAGGGGTGCGTGCTGCGCGCCGCCAGCCGTGGCCCCTCCAGCGTCCACACCCGCTCCGCCCGGCTCTGTGGCGAATTCCGAGCCCCAGTCGGTGGATCGACCGTGCGTCGCCCGCTCGGAGCCGGGTCTAGATGAGCCTTGACGATGCCATCTCGGAGAGGCGGGCGGCGAGCACGGCCTGACGATCGGCATCGGTGTGTTGGTAGATCAATGCCGCCTGGGGAGTCGAGTGTCCAGGCGCGGCTGAGCCCTGTGACGTGTCGCCACAGGTCTCGGCTGCGCCGCGTCGTTGAGTAGGCAGGGGCGGCCCGGGTTCAACACCCAGCTGATCCTCGTCCTGCGCGCGCTCTTGTGAGTTCCGGCGATCCGGTGACCACTGCAGAGCGCTGAGCGGAGACGGTTGGCCTCGGTGGCGAGCCCGGAGGTCGAGGCCCGGGAGGAGGAGGGCTTGGGCCATGATGAGCGTGCTCACCACCGCGGCGATGACGCGGTCGCGGCCTGGGTGCCGCTGACCACGTTGAAGAGTCCGTGCCAGACGGCCACGAGCAGGATGCTGCCGCCACTTCGGTTGTTAGCCAGGTCATCACGATCGCCCCGCAGGACAGGCCTAGGAGCGCAACGCGTACGTGAGGATCAAAGCCATCGACCCTCTCCAGCCGGAGCACGTGGTGGCCGAGTACCCCCGGACCTACGGGAAGATCACGAGGTCCCAGACTGCGAATCTGTGCCAGCTCACATCGGACGAGGCGCGGCGCATGCTGAAGCGAATGACCGACAAGGGATCCCTTCGCCTGGTCGGCACACGACGCACGGCCTTCTACGAGCTTCCCTGATAGTAGAGCGGCGCCCAGTGGTGGCTGTCCTCGCTTGACGTCGCCGACTCGAGTCGCAGCACCGAAGTTGCACGACTGAAGCCAGTGAGGTGTCGGTGACTGTTTCCCCTTGCCAAAGGCATGTTCGAAGGGGGCAAGATCTTGGTTCGAGTCTAGGGTCACCAGTCCAGTTAGGCCCACCAGCAGACCCCAGTCCCACTAGGGACGGAGGTCTTGTGGCTTCGGGCGGGGTAACTTTGGGGTAACTACTTGGCAAGAAATGCGATTCGTTTGGCGCGGCAAGATCGCATTTCCCCTGGTGGGGGCGCGTTTGGAGATGGTGGGCCTAACTGGACTTGAA
>JAYUEA010000278.1:0-5232 GCA_043739465.1 Propionibacteriaceae bacterium | reverse complement strand
CCGACGCCCGAGTGCCGACGCGTACAGGCTCGGCAAGGGAGAACGTGTCCGTGACTTGCTCCAATCAGCGTGGTCCGGAAAAGGACCTCAGGACTGCGGCGGCGTGTACCCCGGCGTGGTCTGCGGGGGCGTGTACCCCTGCGTGCCCTGCTGCGGGTACGGCGGGACCGCCGTGCCGTAGCCCGGCGCCTGCTGCGGCGTGGTGGGCGGCGTCACGGGGACGGCCTCTGGCTCAGCGACGGGTGCCTGGTAGCCGAACGCCTGGCCGCTCGTCGTCGGGTCGGCGGAGGGGGGCAGCGCGTCCTGCGTGCCGGCGCGGGCCGAGAAGTTGGGGGTCTCGAAGGCACTTCCGACGGACGGCGCAGCAGGCGCCCCGTCGAAGCTGACCGTCGGCGCCTGACGTACGGACGCGTCGTTTACCTCGAAGTACGTGGCCCGCTCGAACTTGCCGAAGTTGGCGATGATGTTCGTGGGGAACGACTCGATGCGCGTGTTGTAGTTGCGTACGTTCGCGTTGTAGTAGCGACGACCGTTGGCGATCCGGTCCTCGGTGTCGGCCAGCTGACGCTGCAGCTCTACGAAGTTGGTGTTGGCCTTCAGGTCGGGGTACGCCTCGACTGTGACGAGCAGCTGGCGGACGGCGCCACTCAGCTGATCTTCGATCCCTGCGCGCTGCTCCGACGGTGCGGCACCCATGCCGGCTGCCTGGTTGCGCAGTCGTACGACCTCTTCGAGGGTTCCGCTCTCGTGACGGGCGTAGCCCTTGACCGTCTCGACGAGGTTCGGAATGAGGTCGTAGCGCCGGTTCAGCTCGACGTCGACCTGGCGCCAGGACTCCTCGACGAGGTTCCGCATCCGGACCAGGCTGTTGTAGCCCCCGATCCCGTACAGGACGGCTCCGACGGCGAGGATGACGATCAGCAGCAGGAAGATCCAGAACCCGGTCATCATGGCAACCTCCGAGACAGTCGGACCCGACGCCCGACAACGCCTGAAGCCTAGCCGAGGGCCCGTCCACGGACGACTGCGGGCGCGAAGTGGCGCCTACGTCCGCTTCGCGGTGCTGACCCGGTGGCCGAAGCCGACCGCGCGGTCGGGCGAGTGGAAAAGGTCCTGGCAGGTCGTGAGCGTGATCAGCGACTGGGTGGGCTTGACGCCGGTCTTGCCGGGTACGGGATCAAGCACCCAGGTGTCGACGTCCTTGACGGTGAGCTGCGACGGGGGCTTGTCGATCACGTACGTGTAGATCATCGTCTTCGTCGTCACGATCACCTGGTCGCCCACCTTGAGCTCGAGGAGACGGGCGAACGGCTCCCCGTGCGTGACCCGGTGGCCTGCGAGGGCGAAGTTGCCGACCTGGCCGGGGAGCTGGGTCCTCTCGTACCAGCCGACGCCGCGGTCGAGCGCGTAGTCGCTCGTGCCTACGAGGATCGGCACCTTGTAGCCGTCCCCGAACGTCGGGATCGTCAGGATCGCCATGGCCTTGTCGAGCTGCTCGGCCGTGTACAGAGGGCCTTTGCTCGAGGCTGCGGACGCCTTCGCGGTGGCGCCGGGCGTGGCGGAGGGCGTCGAGAGGTCGGGCACGTCGACGCCGCCGCCGGAGTTCCACTCGTCCTCGAGCGACGAGACCTCGCTCTTCGCCGCCTCCTGGGCGGGGGCGTTGGTGCCGAAGTACTGGTAGCCCATCCACCCGAGCGACGACAGGCCGATGGCGATGAGGAGCATTCCGGTCATCGTGAGGATGCCAGGTCCGCGACGGCGCTTGCGGGGCGAGGGCTCTTCCGTGGGAGTCGCGGCCTGCTCCTCCGACGGCGCCTTGATCACGTTCTCGTCAGCCTGCGGCTGGGGATCCTCACTCGTCACCCGTCCATTGTGACCGATGACGGTCAGAGGTGGATGTACGTGAGAGCGGCCTGGTGGCCCGTTACCTTGATTCGTTGACGCGTGGCGCGCCCCTGGCGCGCACCTCGCGGCCGTTTCCGTGCGCCTGCCCGTGCCGACCTCGCACCCTGAGTACCGACCTCGCTCCGTCAGCGGAAGGTCGAGGGGCCGCCGAGGGGGGCCGGGGACTGCGAGGAGTCGGCCTCGGTGAAGGCCTTGTGGTGGCCGACCCAGCTCGCGAGCTGGAGGCCGCCGAGGACGCGGTACGGGAACGGGCCGCGGGCGGCGAGCCGGGTCAGGCGGGCATGGTCGATCTGGCCGCCGCCGGCGACCACGATGTTCCCGAAGCGATGCCCCTTGAGGGTGGATGGCTCGACAGCGAAGACCACCGGGATGAACCGGTCGGCGATGCCGGCGACGACGCGCTTGGCGTACGCGAACGGCACCATGTCGGTGATGTTCGCGACGATCACGCCACCGGGCGCGAGCACCCTGGCGACGTCCCCGTACCACTCGGCAGTCGTCAGGTCAGCCGGCACCCGGGCGCCGGCGAACGCGTCGACGATCACGATGTCGGCATAGGCGCTCGGCATGGCGGCCAGGCCCGTACGACCGTCGACCGGCCGCACCTTGATGCCAGACCGCTTCGGTAGCGGGACTACCGCACGGATCTGCTCCGTAGTCTCGGTGTCCGGCTCGAACACGATCTGGGCCGAGGTCGGACGCGTCGCGGCGATGTAGCGGGGAATGGTCATGCCAGCACCGCCGACGTGGACCGCGCGGATCCTCTCCCCCTCCGGCGCGATCGTGTCGATGACCTCGGCGATGCGCTGGACGTAGTCGAACTCGAGGCGCAACGGATCCGTGGGATCGACGAAGGACTGGTCGGTGCCGTCGATGCGTACGAAGTACGCTCCGGGCACTTCCCGGTCTGGCACCAGCATGGGTCCCATCCTGCACGACTACGCCGACCGCGGCAGCGCTCCTGAGTGAGTCCTCAGGATGCGAGGTGGAGCTCGGGCCTCGTCACACCAAGATTCGCGATCGCCGCCACCAGCGCGAGGACTCCGGCGCCGGCGGGGATCAGGAGGGCCGTCGACGGTCCGGAGGCGTCGATCAGGCGCCCCGCGACAGATGAGCCGACGGCCACACCCGCGACCAGGCAGGTGCCGAGCGCGGTCATCACGGTGGCGATGCGCGCCAGCGGGGACTCACTCTCGGCGATCGCATAGCTGCCGATGAGCACCGGTGCCAGACCGCATCCGCACAGGAAGCAGGCGACCATGAGGAGCCACGGCGCCGGGGCGAGGGCCAGCAGCGGCGCGGCGAGGGCCAGCACGATCGCGAACATGACGACGCGGCGGCGTTGGGTCAAGGCGTGCGGGAGCCGTGTCGTGAGGAGCCCGGAGATCGCGCTGCCGACGCCCATGCCGCCGTAGACGATGCCGGCCAGCTCGGGTCGTCCGAGGTTCGACAGCGACGCGGTGACACCGGTCGACGAGGCGCCGAACACGAGTCCGATGGCGAGACCGACGACGCCGAGCGGTACGAGCCGGAGCCACGGCACCGGTACGCGTTCGTGCACCGGCACCGTCGCGGCCGGCCCGAGCGCGTTGGGCAGCAGGGCGAAGGCGACGGGCAGTACGAGGCCGAGCAGGCCGGCGAGTACGAGTCCGGCCAGGGGATGTACGAGCTGGAGCAGGCCGACGCTGACCGGACCGAGTACGAAGGTGGCCTCCTCGGCAGCCCCCTCGTACGACATCGCAAGACTCGTGAACCGGCCCCGATCCGCCCGCTGCCTCGCCATCGCGGACCAGCGTCCGCGCGACATCGCGGTGACCTGCGGGTTCGTCGCGCCGAGCAGGAACGCGGCTGCGGCCGGGACGATCAGCGGGAGAGTCGGGGACGTCATGACGGCGACCAGCGTCAGAGCCAGGGTGACGAGGACCGCCGAGGCGATGCCGACGGGACGTTGTCCGAGGCGGTCGGCGAGACCGCCCACCACAGGACCCCCGACGCCGAGCCCGACGGCCATGGCAGCGACGACGGCGCCGGCGGGGGCGAACCCGCCGAGCCGCTGGGCCGCGTACAGGGTCACGCCGAGCGTGAGCATCGCCGGTGGCAGCCGAGCGAAGAAGCCGAGGACGACGAACGTCCAGCCGCCGTCGCGCAGCACGCCGACGAGGGTCGGCGGGGCCGCGTCGTCTTCGACCAACCCGCTCATCTGACCCCTCTGTACGTGGCGCGCCAGTCTATGGCCGCCCTCAGGTGGTGCCTCTCCCGTGGCACGTCCGGGTGCCCTTCCCGGCCGGACGGAACACCCCTCGTGACCACCCACGGAACACCCCTGGTGGCCATCCCCCACGGACGGAACACCCCTAACCCGACAGAACAGTCCATGGAGGGGGTGTTCCGTCGGGTTAAGGGTCCCGTCGCGAGGCAGGGCTATCGAGGTCGGCCGGGAGCGCGGGCCACCGCAGGAGCGTGAGTGGCCGAACCCCGCGATCACCTTCGGTCAGACGACGTGGAGCCCCTCGTGGTCCTCGGTGACGTCGAAGGTCACCGTGGAGCCGTCGCCGATGGTGCCGGCCAGTACGAGCTTGGCCAGCTGGTCCTCGATCGTCGTCTGGACCAGGCGTCGCAGCGGCCGCGCTCCGTACACAGGGTCGAATCCCCTCTCACCCAGCCAGTGCCGCGCAGCGTCGGTGACGTCGACGCGGATCCGCCGCTCAGCCAGGCGCTTGTTGAGGCGCTCGAGGTTGATGCCGACGATGTGGCTCAGGTCCTCGAGGCTCAGCGGGTCGAACATCACGATGTTGTCAAGCCGGTTGAGGAACTCGGGCTTGAACGCCTTCCGGACGACCCCCATCACCGCGTCGCTCTTCAGCTCCGGGCTCATGGTCGGGTCGGCGAGGAACTGCGAGCCGAGGTTGCTCGTGAGGATCAGGATGACGTTCCGGAAGTCGACCGTACGACCTTGGCCGTCGGTCAGCCGCCCGTCGTCGAGCACCTGCAGCAGGATGTTGAAGATCTCCGGGTGGGCCTTCTCGACCTCGTCCATCAGGACGACGGAGTACGGGCGTCGGCGGACCGCCTCGGTGAGCTGACCGCCTTCCTCGTAGCCGATGTAGCCGGGAGGCGCACCGACCAGGCGAGACACGGTGTGCTTCTCCGCGTACTCGCTCATGTCGATCCGTACCATCGCCTGCTCGTCGTCGAAGAGGAACTCCGCGAGCGACTTCGCGAGCTCGGTCTTGCCGACGCCGGTGGGGCCGAGGAACAGGAACGAGCCGGTGGGCCGGTTGGGGTCGGAGATGCCGGCACGTGCGCGACGTACGGCATCGGAGACCA
>JAYUEA010000277.1:0-1696 GCA_043739465.1 Propionibacteriaceae bacterium | reverse complement strand
CTGGCGACCATCGACAAGTCCGCGACCTGGGTCTCCCCCATCGCGCCCGGCTCGTACACGCGCAGTGCAGTCTTCGGCGAGTACGGCGTCTGGTCCCGGTATCACACGGGAGTTGACCTCACGGCTCCCCTCGGCACGCCGATCGTCGCCGCCGGCACTGGTGTCGTGGTGGCCTCCAACGGTGGCGGCTGGGCCGGGAACCATGTCGTGATCCTGCACGCCGATGGAAGCCGCACCCTGTACGCGCACATGTCGGCCAAGGTCGCCCAGCCGGGCGCCGTCGTGAAGGCCGGCCAACTCATCGGCTACGTGGGCATGACGGGCCGCGCGTTCGGCTACCACTGCCACTTCGAGTACTACCCGCCCACCGCGACCGTGGGCGACCCGTACACCGCGGCCGACCCGCTGGCATTCATGCTCAAGCATGGCGTCCGCATCTGACGGTCTGAGGCTCGAAATCTCCGCCGGCACTGTGTGCGGCTCCCGCTAGTCTCCAGGCCATGATCGGCACTGTTCTCATCATCGGCGGCGGCGGCTTCTCCACCCTCGACGAGGCGTCCTTGATCGACGGCTACCTCCTCTCGCTGACGGACAACCCCGAGCCCAAGATCTGCTTCGTGCCGACGGCCAGCGGGGACGCCGACCTCTACCGCGAGCAATTCGAGAAGGCCTTCGACGGCCGCGCCCACACCTCGGTCCTGTCGTTGTTCTGCCACGACCCGTGGGGGTACTCCGACCCGGCCATCCTCCTGGACCAGGACATCGTGTACGTGGGCGGCGGCTCCACAGCCAACCTGCTTGCCGTCTGGCGACTGCACGGGCTCCCCGAGATCCTCCGCGAAGCCGCCCGCAGCGGCACGATCCTGGCCGGCATCAGCGCGGGGCATGAACTGCTGGTTCGAGGGATCGTCGACGGACTCGTACGGACGACCCCTCGCCCCTCTCACGGATGGCCTCGGCTTCTTGCCCGGAAGCGCGTGCCCGCACTACCTCGAGGAGGCCGACCGGCGGGAGAGCTACCTCCGCTGGGTGGCGTCCGGCGCGCTCCCGGACGGTTACGCCGTCGACCAGCACGTGGCCCTGCAGTTCGAGAACGGTGTGCTGGTGGGCGCGGTCGCTGAACGTGAGGGCCACGCCGCGTACCGCGTGGAGCGTCGCGCCGACACCGTCGTCGAGACCGAGCTGGCTGTACGGCTGCTCGCCTGACGCGACGCGCACAGCCTTTGCATCCGAAATCCCGGTCACAGGGGTTGTGCGGATGCCCGAAGGGTTGTGCGCGTCCCTAGAGCTTCTCCAACGGCGCGATCTTGAGGGCCAGGCGCTTGACGCCGTAGGCGCCGAAGTCGACGTCGGCCTTCGAGTCCACGCCGGAGCCGGAGACCGTCAGCACCGTGCCCAGGCCGAACGCTGTGTGCAACACCTTGTCGCCCGGCGAGAGGTTCGGGATCGCCCTGGGCGTCGACGAGGGGCCGAAGCCGACGTGTACGCCGCTGTCGCGCGACGAGCCGCTGCGACGCTCCCCATACCGCGTCTCCACCCGCGACTGGCTCTGCCAGCCACCGAGGCTCGGGCCGATCCGCCGCCAGTCGTACAGGTGGGCTGGGATCTCCTCCAGGAAGCGGCTCGCGGGGTTCGACCTCGGGCTGCCGAACGCCACGCGCACGATGGAGCGCGTCAGGTACAGGGTGCGGCGCGC
>JAYUEA010000276.1:0-5245 GCA_043739465.1 Propionibacteriaceae bacterium | reverse complement strand
CGGGGTCGGCTATCGAGTCAGCGGGGCGTTCCCCGACGGCGAGCTGTACGGAGACACCGTCCACGAGTCGTTGGACTCGCTGCGCTCGCGGCCGGTGTCGCGCGTCATCGTGCGCGACCCCAGCGCCGACGATGCCGAGTTCATCGAGCTCGCGCACCGCCTCGGCCTGCACGGGGTCAGCTACTTCGTCGGCTGGTCGTGCTGGCTCGACATCGCGCCGGAAGGCGTCGACAAGGCGGCCGGGCTGGACGTGGTGTGCGAGCAGTACGGGGTCCGCCCGGTCGACGTCCTCGCGATCGGCGATGGCTACAACGACGTCGAGATGCTGCGCTGGGCCGGTCGCGGGGTGGCTCTCGGCGACGCCCACCCGGAGGTACGGGCCCACGCCGACCACGTCACCGCGAAGTTCGCAGATGGTGGTACGGCCGAGGAACTGAACCGCTGGTTCTGACCCTGCCCGGGGTTGCTCGTCGTCAGCTTCTCCCTCGTCGCACCTCGCGCCCCAAGTGTCGACGTCGCACCCCCTGCATGACGTCGCACCCCGCCGATGGGGTGCGACGTCAGGCTAGGGGTGCGACGTTGGTCAGGATGGGGTGGAAGCCCCTTGTCGCCCACGTGACGAGGCAATTCTCAGAACGCTGGCGGAGGCCCTCCAAGCGCGGCACACTGTGCGCCATGCAGCTTCAGACCCGTCACAATCCTGCCTTCACCGTGGGCCGTCTGTACCTGGCCCCCAACGAGCCCATCCGCGTGGAGTCGGGCGCCATGATGGCGACCAGCGCCGGCGTGAAGCTCGACGTCTCCACTGGCGGCGGCCTCATGGCAGGCCTCAAGCGCTCCGTGCTCGCCGGGGAGTCCTTCTTCGTCACCACGTACACCGCTCCGCAACAGGGAGGCTGGGTCGATGTCGCCGGCGTCCTCCCGGGCGACGTGCTCGCGATCGACATCCAGCCCGACCGTCCCTTCTTCGTGACGAAGGGCTGCTGGATCGCCAACTCGTACGGCACCGAGGTCACCTCCAAGTGGGGCGGCGCCCGGAACCTTTTCGGCGGCGAGGGTGGCTTCGGCCTGCAGGCGACCGGCCAGGGTCAGGTCGTCGTCAGCGTGTACGGCGCGCTCGACGTCATCGACCTCCAGCCCGGCGAGCAGATCGTCGTCGACACCGGCCATGTGGTCGCGTACGACCTCGGCATCCAGTTCCGCCTGCGCCGCGCGGTCGAGGGCAAGACGTTCTCGTCGCTCACCTCTGGCGAGGGCTTCGTCTTCGACTTCTTCGGCCCCGGTCGCCTGCTGCTGCAGTCGCGCAACCCGTCGGCCCTGACGGGCTGGATCCACCAGAACGCACCGTCGCAGAACCCGTCCGGCAGCTCGATGAGCATCGGCGGCATGGGGAAGCTCCTCGGTGGCTAGTGCGACACTAGGGCCCAGCATCCGTTCCCTGAGCAGGGCCGCGCAGCCGCCCGTGTCGAAGGGTCGAGGTGAACCCTTCGACAAGTTCAGGGATCGACAAGTTCAGGGATCGGCAAGCTCAGGGATCGGGTCGTACGGTCAGTCGTTGAGCGCCTTGCGGAGCCCGTCCAGGGTGTTCTCGACCGCGTCGATGCGGGCGCTGAGGGCGGGGTCCGGCTGACCGGTGCCGAAGGCTGCGTCCACGGCCTCAGCGGGCGCTTCGGCGTGCCGGGCGGCGAACTTCCAGTAGCCGATCCCGACGGTGACGAGCAGTGCGACCGCGGCGACCAGCAGGCGCGGCCACTCGTTGGGCGCGGACAGCGCCATGCCGACCGCGTAGATCATCGTGAAGAGTCCGCCGAGCAGGACGCCGTTGCCGATCACAGGGATCCGGTCTGACCCGATGATCATCGCCACGATCATGACCATCGTCGCGCAGACGAGCAGCCAGATGCCGGTCGTCAGCCGCCAGGCGTTCCAAGCGACCTGGTCGTACGTCTCGAACGTGCCCGACTGAGGCTCCGGATAGATCGTGTTCACTGTGATGCCGACGAAGGCGATCACGACGAGCCCAAGGAACACGCTGAAGATCACCTGGAGTGTCTCCGCACCGAGGTTGCGGTGTTGCATGACGCCACCTTCCGTCGCCTGTCTCCAGTCTCGCACCGCTGCCCTCGCCGCGCGACGTTCCGTGAACACGACGACGCCCCGTCCGCGAGCTGCGGATGGGGCGTGTGATCCGGCTCCCGCAGGAGCGCCGCGACGGAGTCGCCGCGCGTCTCGAACCGGCTCCCTGAGGAGCGTGTCGGTCCTTCGAGCGGCAAACCGACTCCGTCGGTTTGCTCCTGCGGATGAAGTCCACCGACCGGCGTCTCGAAGGGTCAGGCGGCCCGGCGGCGCCAGGTGCCGATGATCGACGCGTACGCCTCGAGCACCTGGTCCAGGGCCGGGGCCTTCGTCACACGCTTCTCGGCGACCTCGCCGTTGCGGGCGCGGCGCAGGTGGCGCTTGACGGTGGAGTGCGAGCAGCCGAGGCGCTGGGCGATCGACTCGAGGCGCTCGGTCGGGTTGGCGGTGCGGAGCCGTAAGACCTCGGTGTGGGCGACCTGGCGGTTAGGGGCGGTGACGCCGGCGAGGGTGTCGAAGTCCTCGGGCTCCACGGTGACGCCGAGCTCGGCGCGGATCCCCTGGCGCTGACGCGCCGTGGTGCCGGCGACGAACCCGTACACGTCGTGGGCCACGACCGCCTCGTACAGGCAGGAGGAGAAGAGCGGGCATCTGGCGCACGACTCGTCGGCCGTGGCGACGAGCACCGTGCGGGCCTGGCGCTGGGCACCGGAGGCGCTGCTGGGCAACGGCTCTTCGAGGAGCGGGTTGCGGAAGACCTGAGCGGCGGCGACGCAAGCGAGGGGGGTGGTGCGGGCCATGGCCACGGTCATGGGGTTTCGTCCTTCTATGCGGTCCAGCGATGGGCTCGACGAGCCATGACCACTGTCCCAAACCCCAACGCTGGTTG
Organism: Propionibacteriaceae bacterium; assembly: GCA_043739465.1. GTDB lineage: Bacteria > Actinomycetota > Actinomycetes > Propionibacteriales > Propionibacteriaceae > Fen-668. The sequence continues at coordinate 2,280 of JAYUEA010000276.1, read as the reverse complement.
GGAGAGGAGAACCTGGGCGCGACTACCCGACTTCGTTAGGTAGCGGGCGTGCACGTCGTGAGTACCGGTACCTATCGGCGATGATCGGTTCCCTCGGTGGGCCAGATGCTGACAGCGAGGGGGGTCACGGGCAGCGTCGGATGAGGCGGTTCACGTACTCACGATCCTCGAATCGATACCGGATCGGCCAGAATTCGGCTGCACGCAGGTCGGGAGCGTCGATCCGGTATCAAAATGAGGATCCGGGACCGGGGCCTGGGTCGCCGACGATGCCCTGGGCCCGAGCACTAGCCTGAGGTCATGCTGATCCCGTACGCGCCGAACCCTGCGTACATCACGACCATGCGCGACGGCACCGTCAAGCAGCTGAACCCGTTCTCCGGCACCGAGGTATGGACCGTCCCCGGGCGTGGCGACCGGCCGCTGGGGGTGCTGCCGACCAATCCGGGGCCGCTCGATCCCGCTGAGCACGGGCGGTACTGCGCGTTCTGTGAGCGCCGCTATCTGGAGACGCCGCCGGAGAAGTCGCGGGTGATCCACGATGCGGCCGGGTGGCGCACCGTCTACCGCACGCCCGCCGAGAACCTGTCGGACACTGTCGCCGAGTTCCGTCGGATCCCCAACCTGTTCGAGATCCTGTCGTACGACTACTGGCATGCGAACTACTCCTACGAGATTCCGCCGGACATCGCCGAGCGGCGCCGCAGCTATCTGGCGAGCCCGGCCGGGCGTGAACACGTACTCAGGGTGGCGAGGGGGAAGCTGCGCTCCTCGGGTCGTACGCCCGAGATGATCGCGGCGATGACCGACGAGGCGATCATCGAGTACGCATCGGGGTTCTTCGGGGGCGGCCACGACGTCATCGTGGCGAGACGGCACTTCGTCGACGGCGCGACCACGACGGCCGACCTCGCGTCGTCGGGCACGCTGACGCCCGAGGAGCACTTCCGCTACATGGAGTTCACGGTCGAGTCGCTGCGAAGGTCGTACGAGATCAACCGGTACGCGCCGTACGTGGCCGTCTTCCAGAACTGGCTCAAGCCGGCCGGAGCCTCGTTCGACCACCTGCACAAGCAGCTCGTGGCGATCGACGAGCGCGGCGTGCAGAACGAGCTGGCGATCACGCGGCTGAGGACGAACCCTAACCTGTACAACGAGGCGGCGGTCAACTACGCCAGCTATCACAACCTCCTGCTCGCCGAGAACGACCATGCGATCGCTTTCGCTGGCTTCGGCCATCGCTACCCGACGATCGAGATCTACTCGAAGTCCGTCAACACCTGGCCGTGGGACCACACGCCCGAGGAGGTCGGCGGCATCAGCGACCTGCTGCACGCGATGCACGCAGCGACAGGCGCAGACGTCCCGTGCAACGAGGAGTGGCACCACCGGCCGGTCGACGTCGACATCCCGATGCCGTGGCGGATCGCGCTGAAGTGGCGGGTGTCGACGGTCGCGGGCTTCGAGGGTGGCACGAAGGTCTACCTGAACACGATCGACCCGATGACCCTGCGCGACCGGATCGTGCCGAAGCTGTACGCGTTGCGCGACGACGGCAGGCTCGGCGGTGTGCGGATCGGTCAGGAGTGCAGCGGCGCTCCGAACCTGTTGCGCTACAACCGGCACTGACGAGGGGTCACGATCATGAGCGAGCTGAGCCGTACGTTGTCGACGCTCACCACGGAGGCCGCGAACCCGGCGTGGGCGGAGATCGACACCTGGCCGACCGGCCGCCTGGTGTCAGGGATGATCGATGCCGACCGAGGGCTGTACGACGCGATCGCTTCATGTACGGACGCCATCGCAGCCGCTGTCGACGCGATCGTGGAGCGGATGTCGCGAGGAGGGCGCCTGATCTACATAGGTGCCGGCACCGCAGGACGGCTCGGCGTGATGGACGCGAGCGAGATCCCGCCCACGTACGGGACCGACCCGAGTCTGGTCGTCGGCGTCATCGCGGGAGGCTCGACTGCGGTGACTCAGGCCGTGGAGAACGCCGAGGACGATGTCGAGGCCGGTGCGCAGGCGATGGTCGACCTCGAGGTCGGCGAGGCTGACACGGTGGTGGGCATCGCAAGCTCGGGCCGTACCCCGTACGTGCTGGGCGGTCTCGCGGAGGCGTCGCGTCGTGGGGCGTTGACGATCGGGCTGACGAACAACGCGGGGTCGACCGTCGGTGCGGCGTCGGACATCGCGATCGAGATCGTCGTCGGGCCGGAGTTCATCGCGGGCTCGACGCGGCTGCGGTCGGGCACGAGTCAGAAGCTGGTGCTGAACCTG
>JAYUEA010000275.1:0-5257 GCA_043739465.1 Propionibacteriaceae bacterium | reverse complement strand
GCGCGGTCCATGGCCTGCTCGGCCTCGCGCCAGCCGCGGTCGGGGGTGTCGAGGGGGAACTGCTGGTACGCGGCGTCGCGGTCGACGAGCCCCTCCAGCCTCACCCCCACCTTGCGGATCCTGGCCCGCTGCAACGCGAGCCCGTCGAACAGCCGCACCACCGCCGCGTGGATCTCGCCGGTCACATCCGTGGGGCTCGGCAACGTCACCGTGCGCGTGAGGTCGGTGAAGTCGCTGAGCCGCAGGCCGAGTACCACCGTGCGGCCGACCATGCCGGCGGCCCTGACGCGTGACGCCGTACGGTCGGCCATCCGCAGCAGCTCGATCCGTACCCGCGCCGGGTCGTCCGTGTCCCGGCCGAACGTCTCCGACGAGCCGATGCTGCGCTCCCTGGTCGTCGCGACCACCTGGCGGGTGTCGCGTCCCCACGCGAGGTCGGCGAGCAGCGCTCCCTGGTGCGGCCCGAAGGCGCGCTGCAGGGTGGTCCTCGGCACGTACGCGAGGTCGGCCACCGTCCGCAGCCCCAGCTGGTGCAGCTTCGCCGTCGTCGACTCCCCCACCCCCCACAGCGCCCCGACCGGCAGCGGGTGCAGGAACGCGATGACGTCGCCGGGCTCCACGGCGCACAGCCCGTCCGGCTTCGCCTGCTTCGACGCCAGCTTCGCGACGAACTTCGACGGGCCGATGCCCACCGAGCACGCGATGCCCTGCTCGTCGGCGACCATCGAGCGCACGTGCTCGCCCACCGCCTGCGCCGACCCGTGCGTGCCCAGCGCCCCCGTGATGTCGCAGAATGCCTCGTCGATGCTCATCACCTCGACGTTGGCCGAGACCGTCTCGAAGATCGCGACGATGCCTTGGGAGACTTCGGTGTACGTGTCGAAGTCGGGCGAGATCGCGACCAGCTGCGGGCACAACCGGCGCGCGGTGGTCGTCGGCATGCCGCTGGTCACCCCGAACTGGCGCGCCTCGTACGTGCACGACAGCACCACCCCGCGTGTCGCGCCGCCGACGAACACCGGCAGCCCCACCAGGTCCGGGCGCCGGCGCAGCTCGACGGAGGCGTAGAAGCAGTCCATGTCGACGTGCATGACGACGTGCCCCGCCGCCTGCGGCCCTTCGTACACGCTGCTGGTCGACCCGTACCCGAACGGCATCGCTCACCGTCCCGAGCTGTGCGGGCTGGAGTGCCACAGCTTGCGCGGCGCGTCCGCCGGGGACAGGCCGCTGGGCTTCACGTCCGCGTACGGGGAGTGCACCGCGCCACTGGCATGCACCAGCACCCGCCGCCTGCCCATGCCACCGGCACGACCGTGCTCCTGGGCATCGGCGGATCCCTGGGGATCCTCGGCCGGCGTCTCCTCGAGCAGCTCGCCGACCAGGCTGTAGCCGGCAGGTACGACCGCCATCAGCTGCTCCACCGCGGCCAGCGCGGCGTCCTCGCTGCCGGTGCGGTCGAGCTCCGCGTCCCACGCGGCCTGCAGCACGGTGAGGTCCCACGCCGCGGTCGCCCGCAGCGACCGGCCGCGGGGACCGGTGCGCTTCATGATCCCCTTCACGACGAGCAGCCAGGCGCCGAAGACCGTCGACGCGTACGGGCCCTGGACGTCCTCGAAGAACGTCGCGTCGCTCAGCCCCGTCGCGTCGTCGAGGGTGAGGAAGATGACCCGGCGCCCCGACCGTACGGCCGGCGTCTGCGTCGCCACCTTCACCCCACCGACGAGCACCTCGCGGCCGTTGCGCACGCTCAGCAGGTCGGCCGCCGGCGTCAGCCCGAGCGCCGCGAACAGCCGCTTGTGGCGCGACACCACGTGGCTGGAGACGTCGATGCCGAGGATGCCGAGCTCGGCGGTCACCCGCTCGACGTCGGTCATCTCGGGAAGACCCGAGGCCGGTACGTCGACGGCGCCGGTCGAGAAGTCGAGCTGCTGCTGCACCTCCGGGATGCCCGCGGGCGCGGGCGTCTGCGACTGCCGCCTGGCCAGGTCGCGGGGGTCGTCGGACACCAGCCGCGGCATGCGCGCTGCTGCCCTCACCCCTCGAGCCCGCGTCGCCCGCGCGTCCACCTTCGCCATCCGGGCGAGGTCGGCCAGCGACAGCAGCAGGTCGCGCCGCGTGATCTGCGCGCGGTCTCCGACGGGGCGCGACCGCCCGATCCCGTACAGGCTGTCGAACCCTCCCGACAGGATCAGCCGCTCGACCACCGGCTGCGCCACCGAGGCGCGGTTCCAGAAGTCGGTGAGCGAGCTGTACGGGCGGCCGGCGACGATGCGCTCGATCTCCGCGCCCGCGATGCCCGAGACATCTGCCAGCGACAGCCAGATGCCCCACGGCCTGCCGTCCGGCAGCCCTGCGCCCGGCCCGAGGCGGGTGTCACGGCCGCGCATGTCGGCCAGCGGCGGCGCCTCCCGCCGACGGCCCGGCGCGACCTCCGGCCTCGGCACATCGACGAGCGCGTCGCCCTCGTCGAGCCGCTCGACCCGGTAGCCGCCGTCACTCGTGTTCACGTCGAGGCCGAGGATCGCGACCCCGAGCCGGCGGGCCTCGTCGAGCAGCAGCCTCTTCGGGTACATGCCGGGGTCGTGCGTGAGCACCCCGGAGAGGAAGTGGGCCGGGTAGTGGGCCTTGAGCCAGGCCGACTGGTAGGTGGGCAGCGCGAACGCCGCCGCGTGCGCCTTGCAGAAACCGAACGACGCGAACGAGGTGAGGATCTCCCACAGCCGCTCGACGAGCTCCGGCGCGTAGCCACGGCTGAGCGCGCGCGGCACGAACCAGCGCTGGATGGTGCGCTGGCCCTCCTCGTCGCCCAGCGCCCGCCGCGCCTCGTCGCCCTGCGCCAGGCTGCAGCCGGTCGTCACCGCGATCAGCTTGATGATCTGCTCGTGGAACACCACCACGCCGCAGGTCTCCTCCAGGACTCCTACGACGTCGGGGTGGGGGTAGACCGGGTCGCGCCAGCCCTGACGCGCCTCGAGGAACGGCGTGATCATGTCCGACTTCACCGGCCCCGGCCGGAACAGCGAGATGTCGATGATGATGTCGTCGAACGTCTCCGGCGCGAACTTCGCGACCAGCTCGCGCTGTCCGGGCGACTCGATCTGGAAGCAGCCGAGCGTCGCGGCGTGAGAGATCATGTCGTAGGTGGCCGGGTCGTCGAACGGCGCCAGCGCGTCGATGTCGACCCGCACCGACTCCGTACGCTCGATCTGGTGCAGCGCGTGCGCGAACGACGACTGCATCCGGATGCCCAGCACGTCGAGCTTCAGCAGCCCGATGTCCTCGACGTCGTCCTTGTCGAACTGGCTCATCGGGAAGCCGCCGAAGCTGGCCTCGACCGGGGTGCGGTCGAGCAGGGTCGCGTCGCTGAGCAGCACCCCGCACGGGTGCAGCGCGACGTGGCGCGGCAGCCCGTCGAGCGACTCGACGAGGTCGAACAGCACGTTCAGGCGCCGCTCCCCGAGCCCGGCTGCGCGCAGCTCCGGCAGGTCGCGGAGCGCGTTCCGGGCGTCGCGGGCGCGGATGTGGGGGAAGGTCTTGGCGATCGCGTCGACCTCGGCCGGGGGCAGCGACAGGGCCGCGCCGACGTCGCGTACGGCGTGACGGACCCTGTACGTGTCGAGCATCGCCACGCACGCCACCCGCTCGCCGCCGAAGGTGACCAGGATCGCGTCGTAGACCTCAGTGCGACGGGCCGACTCGACGTCGAGGTCGATGTCGGGCAGCGCCTGCCGCAGCGGCGACAGGAACCGCTCGAGGATCAGGTGGTAGCGGATCGGGTCGACGCCGGAGACGCCCAGCAGGTAGTTGACCAGGCTGCCCGCGCCCGAGCCGCGCGCGGCGCAGCGGATGTCGAGCCCGCGGATGAGGCCGACGACGTCGGCGACGGTGAGGAAGTACGAGGCGAAGCCGAGGTGCTCGATGACTGCCAGCTCCTCGCTCAGGCGCTGCTCGATGTCGGCGCCGGCTCCCGGGTAGCGGTCGCCCATCCCCGCCTCGCAGCGCTGCCGCAGCGCGCGGATCGCCTCGACCTGGCTGTCACCCACGCCCAGCACCTCGAGCTCGGGCAGGTGGATCTCGCCCAGCCCGATGTCGGCGCGGGGGTCGAGCGCGCACTCCAGCCCCAGGTCGCGGGTCTGGCCCAGGAGCTGGTCGGCGGACGACCGGCCCGCCCGCGCCGAGACCCGCTCGGCGACCTCACGCATCGCGTCGCTGCCCTTGAGGTAGCCCTCGGCGTTGCGGCGGTCGACGTTGCGCAGGTCGAGCGGCACCAGCCGGCGCGCCGCGTCGAGCACGTCGGTCGTCATCGCCTGCCGCCGCTCGGCCATGCGCACCGCGTTGGTGAGCACCGCCGGCAGGCCGTGGTCGTCGGCCAGCGCCAGCATCCGAGCCGCCTGCAGCTCCGAGCCGGGCCCGGTGCCTGGCACGTCGTGGCAGGTCGCCGCGATGACCAGTGCGCCGGCCGGCAGCACCCGTCGCCACCGGTCGAGCTCGGCGACCGCGTCGTCCACCTGACCGGCCGCGGCGGCGAGGCCGAGGGTCGAGTCGGCGCCGAGCTGTACGACCAGGTGGCCGGACGACGCCGCCGCGGTGATCTGCTCGATCGACGCGACCGGCGCGCCGCGCTCGCCGGTGAGGTGGACCGCCGAGACCAGGCGGCACAACGCGGCCCAGCCCGCCTTCGACCGCGCCGTCACCACGACCCGCGGGTGGCGCGCGTCACGCAGGGCTCCGCCTCGTACAGGCGTGCGTGCACTCCCCCGGCTGCCGCCCAGGACAGGTACGGGCACGGCGAGGTCGACGCCGATGACCGGCGCGATGCCTGTGGCCAGGCACGACTTCGCGAACCGGATCGCCCCGTACAGCCCGTCCCTGTCGGTGAGGCCGAGCGCGTCGAAGCCGAGGTCGGCGGCGCGCGCCACCAGCGCCGACGGGTGCGACGCCCCGTACTGCAGCGAGTAGCCCGACGCCACCCTGAGGTGGACGAAGGAGCTCATGCCGATCCCGTCTCCTGACGCTGACTCTCCTGGCGCTGGCCCTCTTGACGTTGGCACTGGCGACGCCACGCGGAGGCGAGCCGACGGGAGACCAGGTCGTAGAAGTCCCTCGCATCGCGCAGCAGGTCGTCGGCCTCGCGCTCGCTGACCAGCGCGTAGGCGCCGGACTGGACGAGCAGCCACTTCTGGCGTCCGGCGGCGAAGAAGGCCGCCCACTCCCCGTACTCGGGCGCCGTGCGGGCGAGCACCTGCCAGACGTCGGC
>JAYUEA010000274.1:0-5259 GCA_043739465.1 Propionibacteriaceae bacterium | reverse complement strand
GGAAGAAGGCACGAAGGCCTGCCCGGCGCAGCAGGTACCACAGCAGGTTGAAGCTCGCCAGCCCGCAGACGGTGGAGGCCGTCATGATGGTCCCTGGGTCCTTGGCCAAGAGCCCCCAGACGATCCACACGGACTGGTTCACCACGGCCATGGTCACGAACAGCGGCGACACGCCCGTGACGTGCGGCGCCCGGACGAGCTGCATGCTCTGACCGAGGTTGGAGACCAGGGCGATGGTGATCGCGGCGACGCCGTACGCAGCGGACCCCAGGATGTGGTCGACGGTGATCATGACCGCGGCCACCACAAGGCTGGGGATCAGCAGGGGCACCAGGCGACGCCGGAACTGACGCGACAGCAGGTACAGGATCGGCAGCGTCGAGCAGAGCCCGATCGAGTTGGTGATGATCAGGGCGAGCGCCTCGAGTCTGATGCCGTGAGCCGCCCAGGCGATGTTCATGGCGAGGATCGAGCGCCACGAGGTCAGTGACAGGCCGTCGACCTTACGGGTGCGAGCGAGGCGTACGAGCTGGGGCAGGGCGACGACCATGCCGACGCACACCGCGACCCAGCCCACGACGTCGGCGGCGGTCACAGGAGTACGACCTCGGTCTCGGCGACGCTGAAGAAGGCGCGCAGCCCGCACCGCCGCAGCACGTACCAGACGAGGTTGAACGCCGCCATGGCACCCATGCTGGTCGCGGAGATACGGGATCCAGGGTCTGCGATGAGCGTGGCCCAGACGAGCCACACGCCCTGGTTGACCACGGCGAGCACCATGAAGAGCGTGGCCACGCCGCGGACGTGGGGCGAACGGATCAGCTCGAGGCTCTGGCCGGTGTTGGAGACCACGGCCAGAAAGACCCCAGCGACCCCGAACGCCGCCGAGCCGAGCACCAGGTCGATGCCGATCGCGGCCGCGGCCAGCGCCAGGCTCGGGATCAGGTTCGGCACGAACCTGCGACCCGAAGCTCGGATGAGCAGGTAGAGGATCGGCAAGGTCGTCAACGGGGCGAGCGCGTTGGTGACGATCAAGGGCATCGCGGAGATGCGGATGCCGTGGGCTGTCCAGGCCAGGTTGAGCGCGAGGATGGCCTTCCAGGCCGTGAGCGACACGCCCTCGACATTCCGGGTCCGCGCCAGGCGGACGAGCTGGGGCAGCGCCATCGTCGTACTGATGACGACGGCCAGCCAGCCGAAGAACGCGACCGGCGTCACCGACGTGAGGGACGACGAGGACGTACGAACACCGGGGAACTCCAGACGCGAGGGATTGTGCCTCCAGGTTAGCGCTGTCCAATGACCCGTCCGGAACGTGCCGCCGCGTGTGGAACCGCCCATAGAGGCGAGGCTCAGGCAGGAGATGGAAGCCTCAACTTTCTGGCAGGACCCCCGGTGTCTCGTCGTCAAGAGGTTCTCGCTATCGTGACTCGCGCATGAGATGCCGCAGTCCGTCGGCGCTCAGGAAGGGACGTATGAAGATCGGGATCCCCAAGGAGTCACAGGCCGGCGAACGGCGTGTGGCGGCGACTCCGAAGACGGTTGCCCAGCTCCGTGCGCTCGGGTACGACGTGGTCGTACAAGCAGGTGCGGGCGAAGCGGCGAGCTATCCCGACGACGCGTACGCGGCAGAGGGCGCCACCATCGTCGAGGGCGTGGATGTCTGGAAGTCCGACATCGTCACCAAGATCAACCCGCCCTCCACGGCTGAGATCGCTCGGCTGCCCAAGGGCTCGACGCTGATCAGCCTGCTCGCGCCGCGACTCGACCCGGACCTGGTGTCCGCCCTGGTCGACGCCGGTGTGACGGGCATGGCGATGGACGCCGTCCCGCGTATCTCCCGAGCCCAGTCGCTCGACGTGCTCTCGAGCATGGCGAACATCGCCGGCTACCGCGCCATCGTCGAGGCCGCCCATGAGTTCGGTTCCTTCTTCACTGGCCAGGTCACGGCCGCCGGCAAGGTCCCTCCGGCCAAGGTGCTCGTCGTGGGCGCCGGTGTCGCGGGTCTGTCAGCCATCGGTACGGCCCGGTCGCTGGGCGCCATCGTCCGCGCGACCGACGCGCGGCCCGAGGTCGCCGAGCAGGTCGAGTCCATGGGCGCCGACTTCCTCAAGGTCCAGGTAGGGGAGCAGCTGGTCTCGACCGACGGCTACGCCAAGGAGATGTCGGACGACTACAACAGCGCCGCGGCTCGCATGTACGCCGAGCAGGCGCTGGACGTCGACATCATCGTCACCACTGCGCTGATCCCGGGCAGGCCGGCCCCGCTCCTCATCACCGCGGACATGGTCGCCTCCATGAAGCCCGGCTCCGTGATCGTCGACATGGCTGCGGCCAACGGCGGCAACGTCGAGGGCTCCGTCGCCGACAAGATGGTCGTCAGCGCGAACGGCGTGAGGATCATCGGCTACACGGATCTCGCGGGCCGACTCCCCACCCAGGCCTCGCAGCTGTTCGGCACCAACATCGTCAACCTCATGAAGCTCGTCACGCCGGCCAAGGACGGCCAGCTGACGCTCGACATGGACGACGTGGTGGTCCGTGGCATGACGGTGTCCAAGGATGGCGACCTGCTGTGGCCGCCGCCGCCCGTACAGGTCTCGGCCGTACCTGCCATCGCGGCCGCTCCACCACCGATACCGGTGAAAGAACCGAAGAAGCCCAACCCGACGAGGAACTTCGTGGTCTTGGGCATCTGCGGTGCGGCGCTGCTCGCACTGTTCTGGTCCTCGCCGGAGTCGTTCCTCGGCCACTTCATGGTCTTCATGCTCAGCGTCGTCATCGGCTACTACGTGATCGGCAACGTGCACCACGCGCTGCACACGCCTCTGATGAGCGTCACCAACGCGATCTCGGGGATCATCGTCGTCGGGGCCCTGCTCCAGATCGGGGCGGTCGGCACCAGCGTCGTCGTCACCGTGCTCGCGTTCGTCGGCATCCTGCTGGCGAGCATCAATGTCTTCGGCGGCTTCACCGTGACCCAGCGGATGCTCGCCATGTTCCGGAGGGGCTGAGTCATGAGTCTGACGCTGCTTCAGGGCTCGTACATCATCGCCGGGCTCCTGTTCATCCTGGCCCTCGCCGGCCTCAGCAAGCACGAGTCGGCGAAGTCCGGGAACGCCTACGGCATGGTCGGCATGGGCATCGCGCTCGTCATCACAGTGCTCGGTGCGGTCTTCGGCATCGACGCGGCGGGGACGGACCACGACATCGCCGGGGGGCAGAGCTGGGCGATCTGGCTGATCCTGCTGGCCGTGCTCATCGGCGCGTCGATCGGCATCTGGCGGGCCAAGAAGGTCGAGATGACCGGCATGCCCGAGCTCATCGCGATGCTCCACAGCTTCGTCGGTCTCGCCGCCGTGCTGGTCGGCTACAACTCGTACCTGTCGGTCTCCGGCCACGACGACAAGGTCCACCTCGCCGAGGTGTTCATCGGCGTGTTCATCGGCGCGGTCACGTTCACCGGCTCGATCATCGCGTTCCTCAAGCTGAGCGCGCGGATGAAGTCCGCGCCGCTCATGCTGCCCGGCCACAACTACATCAACCTTGGCGCCATCGTCGCGTTCCTCGGGCTGACGGTGTGGTTCGTCATGGCGCCGTCACCGGGGCTGCTCGTCGCCATGACGGTCATCGCCCTGGCTTTGGGCCTTCACCTTGTCGCCTCGATCGGCGGCGGTGACATGCCCGTCGTCGTGTCGATGCTGAACTCGTACTCCGGCTGGGCCGCGGCCGCTGCCGGCTTCATGCTCAACAACGACCTGCTGATCATCACGGGCGCACTCGTAGGGTCCTCTGGTGCGTACCTGAGCTTCATCATGTGCAAGGCCATGAACCGGTCGTTCATCTCCGTGATCGCCGGCGGCTTCGGCTCTGACGGCGCGATCACCGGGCCCACCATCGACTACGGCGAGCACCGGGAGATCAACGCGGAGAGTGTCGCGGACATGCTCCGGGACGCGAGCTCCGTGATCATCACCCCCGGCTACGGCATGGCCGTCGCCCAGGCCCAGTACCCGGTCGCCGAGATCACGAGCAGGCTGCGCGCGATGGGCAAGACGGTCCGGTTCGGCATCCACCCGGTCGCCGGCCGACTGCCCGGACACATGAACGTGCTGCTCGCCGAGTCCAAGGTGCCGTACGACATCGTGCTCGAGATGGACGAGATCAACGACGACTTCGACGACACCGACGTGGTGCTCGTCATCGGCGCCAACGACACCGTCAACCCGGCTGCGCTTGACGACCCGACGAGCCCCATCGCAGGCATGCCGGTGCTGCAGGTGTGGAAGGCGCACCAGGTCATCGTGTTCAAGCGGAGCATGAACACGGGCTACGCCGGCGTGCAGAACCCGCTGTTCTTCAAGGAGAACACGCAGATGCTGTTCGGCGACGCCAAGGAGCGCGTCGACGACATCCTCAAGGCCTTGTAGCGCCCGACGGCTCAGTGCCCGTTTCCTGCCAAGACTCGGTGACTGGGCTCCGAATCGGGGCTCTGACCAGGGATCCTGGCGGAATACCGGCGCATCAAGGACGAAGCGCGGCGTCCGAGGTGTAGGTACGGATCCGGTACAGGGAGCTCGACGCGGCGATGAACAGCTGCCCGTCCGGGCCGAAGCAGACATTCGCGACCCGCTCCGGCACGTCGATGGACCCGAGAACCTCGCCGGTCGGGTCGGCGATCACCACCGAGTCGTCGTCCGACAGCCACAGCCGGCCCTCGACGTCCACGCGGAAGCCGTCGATGACGCCCCTGCGGCCCGTGTAGAAGAGCCGCCCGGGGCCGCAGTGCCCTTCGGTGACGTCGTACGCCCAGATCTTGAAGCCGTCATGGTCAGCCGAGTTCGCCACGTACAAGACGCTCTCGTCCGGCGAGAAGGCCAGGCCGTTCGGCCGGTCGAGATCGGTGATGACGCCCGTCAGCTCGCCGGTCGAAGGATCGAGGCGGAACACCCAGCAGCCGCCGTACTCGATGTGGCCCGGGTGACCCTCGCCGTCCTTGAGGATGCCGTACGGCGGGTCGGTGAACCAGATGACGCCGTCACGGGCGACCACGAGGTCGTTGGGGGAGTTGAGCCGCACGCCGTTCACGCCGTCGACCAGCATCGTCGTCGACAGGTCGGGGTGCAGCTCCTCGACGGCACGACGTCCGTGCGAGCACTGGTAGACCCGGCCGTCGCGCGAGACCGTACGGCCGTTGCTGAACTCGGCGTCCGCGATCGCCACCTCGAAGTCCGCCTGGCCCTCGCGCCATGACAGCGT
>JAYUEA010000273.1:0-1710 GCA_043739465.1 Propionibacteriaceae bacterium | reverse complement strand
TGACGCCGCGCCATGATCCTCGTCGACCCGCCGCGCTGGCCAGCGCACCAGACGGTGTTCTCGCACCTGGTCTCGGACACCTCGCTCGTCGAGCTGCATGCGATGGCGGCCGCGATCGGGCTGAACCCGCGCGCGTTCGACCACGACCACTACGACCTGTCGCGGCGGTTGTACGGGGCCGCGGTGGCGGCGGGTGCGGTCGAGGTCTCCGCGGCGGAGCTCGTGAAGCGGCTGCTCGCCAGCGGGCTGCGCGTTCGTACACCGGAGAAGACACCCACGCGTGAGGTGGCGCGGCAGCTGCTGCCGGAGCACTGGGCGCGGCTGGGGCTGGGGGTCCACGTGTACGGCGAGCTCGTGGCGCGCTGGTCCGAGCCCCATCGGCACTACCACGACGTACGGCACCTCGCGGCGACGCTGACGGCCCTCGATCTCCTGGCAGAGGAGCCCGCGGCCGAGTCGCGTCCGGTGCGGTTGGCGGCCTGGTTCCACGATGCGGTGTACGAGGGCGTGGCCGGGGCCGACGAGGAGCGTTCGGCATCTCTCGCGGCGGAGTTGTTGGCTGATCTGCCGGAGGTGGATGAGGTCGTACGACTCGTCCTGCTCACCGCCGGCCACGATCCCGACCCCGAGGACGCAGCAGGCGCCGCCCTGGGCGACGCGGACCTCGCGATCCTCGGCAGCATGCCGGGCCGCTACGACGTGTACGTGCGGGACGTACGGCTCGACTACGACCATGTCGACGACGCATCCTGGGCAATCGGTCGTACGGCGGTCCTCGACCAGCTCTTGTCTCTCGACCCGCTGTACCGCACCCCGAAGGGCGCCGCCCTCTGGTCCGAGCGGGCCCGCGCGAACCTCACACGCGAGCGCTCTCGCTGGACCGAGTGACCGAACACCCCGAACGTGACGGACGGAACACCCTGAACGTGACGGACGGAACACCTGAATGTGACCGAACACCCCACGTAAGGGGTGTTCGGTCGAGTTTGGGGTGTTCGGTCATACGTCACGGCTCGGGCGCGTCCGCCGCCGCCGACCGGAATCTAGAGCAGAGTTGTCAACGAGGTACCGCGCTCAAGCGTTGAAGGAGTGTGACGGTGGTGGTGGGCTCTACGAGGGCGACCGAGGGAATCACGGCGTTGTACGAGACGCAGTGGGCCTCACTCGTACGCCTCGCCTGGCTTCTCCTGAGGGATCAGGGAGCTGCGGAGGATGTCGCGCAGGACGCGTTCATCGCCACCTATCGCAGCTGGGACAAGATGCGGGACGAGGAGGCGACGGTGGCGTACCTGAGGCGGTGTGCGGTCAATGGAGCGCGGTCGGTGCTGCGGCACCTGATGGTGGTCCGCCGCGAGACCGAGGCCGAAGCGGGTAGGGCGGACGCCTCCGGGCGGTTGTCCTCACCGAGCTCCGACGAGGCTGCGCTGAACCATCTCGACGGCGACGAGCTGATGGCGGCGCTGGCGACCCTGCCGGACAGGCAGCGTGAAGTGATCGTGCTGCGCTACTACTCGGACTTCTCCGAGGCCCAGATCGCCGACGCGCTGGACATCGCGCCGGGATCGGTGAAGACGCACGCGTACCGAGGGCTCCGCGCCCTCCGCGATCGGATGGTGGCGGCATGAGCGACGACATGAACGACCTGGGACAGTTCCGCGACTTCGAGAACGGTGTGCGGAAGGGCTTGACCGAGAAGGCCGATCGCATCGT
>JAYUEA010000272.1:0-1712 GCA_043739465.1 Propionibacteriaceae bacterium | reverse complement strand
ACGTTGCTCTTACGACCTGTACGCGCGCGCTGGGCACACCGGTCAGCAGCTCCTGCACCACAGCGGGCAGGACGCGGGCCGCGCGTCCACGCCCGGCCGTCGGGTTGACGACCAGCGTCAGGGTGGGCGGTTGCATCAGTCGATGAGTACGAGGTCGCCGGAGGCGGCCAGTCGCTTGGCCTTCCGCTTGTCGTTGCGCTTGCAGATGACCTCCGCGGCCAGGTACATGATGGCCATCGGCAGCGCGAGCGCGATCATCGAGAACGGGTCCGTCGACGGCGTGGCCACCGCACCGAACACGAAGCAGCCGAAGACGGAGAACGTGCGAGCCTTGCCCAGCTGCTCCCCGGTGACGACCCCTGCCAGGTTGATCATCACGAGCACGACCGGCAGCAGGAACGAGACGCCGAACAGCAGGATGAGCAGCAGCTCTAGCCCGAGGAACGAGTTCAGGTCGAGCTGGTTGACGATACCCAGCCCGTCAGGGGTGAACTGCAGCATCACCGAGATGCCCTTCGGCATGACGAAGTAGCCCACCACGCATCCGGCCAGGAAGAGCGGTATCGCGGAGAGCAGGAAGGTGCGGGCGTACTTCTTCTCCTTCTCCAGCAGGGCCGGGACGATGAACTGCCACAGCTGGAACAGCCAGATGGGGCATGCAGCGAGAAGGCCCGCCACGACCGAGACCTTCAGCGCCAGCATGAACGGGCCCGAGATCTCGCGGTTGACGACCTGCGTGGACACGTCAGGGTTGGCGGCGGTGAGGTCGGTCAGGGCGGAGTTCCACGGCCACATGACGAGGTTGAGGATGTACCGGTAGAAGAACGCGGCCAACGTGGCCGTGATCACGACGGCGATAGCTGACACGATCACGCGGTAGCGGAGCTCCCGCAAGTGGTCGTACAGCGACATCGTGCCGTCAACCGACGGAGGTGGAGGCCCAAGCGCCTTCCAGACCCGGCGTGCACCGCTCAGAGCGGACACTCTCAGACGTCCTTGCGGGTCTCCGGCGTGACGATCTCGGCGTCGAGGGGCTCAGAGACGTCTTGGGGAGCCGCAGCCTTAGGGGCCTCGACGGCGTCCGGGACCTTGATCTCCTCCTTGAACTCCCGGATGGCGCGGCCAGCGCCCTTCCCCATACCAGCGAGCCGTGTGCCACCGAACAGCAGCAGGGCGACGACGAGCAGGATGACCCACTCCATGCCGCCAGGAAGACCGGCGATCAACGCAGTCATAGGACTACTCCTTATCAAGTCTTGAACGAGGCCATCCTAGGCCCGACGGTCAACTTCCATGCCATGGCGGGCCCCCTGCGGTGCGGGCAAAGCTCTGGTCCCGATGCGGCCCAGCTCCCGCTCGACGCCAGATGCCGTGCGCTCCAGCGCGCCCGCCGCCGCGAAAAGTCCTTTGAGGTCACGCCATACCCGCAAGCCCAACGACACCTGGACGAGCAGTCCGATGACAACGATCGCCACGCAGATCCAGATCCACACGGGGTGGACCCTACACCGAGGGATCAGGTTTGCAATGTCCACGCGTCGTACTGGGCGAGCGCCTCCCGAGCAGCCTGTACGGCCTCGTCCTGGGCCGGCAACGGGTCGACGACCTCAGCCTCGGCGCCGAGCCGGAGGATGAGCTGGCGCAGCCAGCCGGGCTCGCTGACGCGCAGCGTCACCAGGTCTCCGGACGTGTGGGCGACCGGGTAGTACTCG
>JAYUEA010000271.1:0-1712 GCA_043739465.1 Propionibacteriaceae bacterium | reverse complement strand
GTTTCCGGGCGGTCAGCCAGTCGATGCCACCGCGGCCCCGTACCTCGTTGCCGAGGAAGATGTTCTCGGTGATGGAAAGCTCGGGGATGAGCGCCAGCTCCTGATGGATGATGACGATGCCGGCGCCCTCACTGTCCCGGGTGTTCGAGAACTTGGCCGGCTTGCCCTCGAAGAGGATCTCCCCCCGGTACGAGCCGTGCGGATGCACGCCGGAGAGCACCTTCATCAGCGTCGACTTGCCCGCACCGTTCTCGCCGCAGATCGCGTGGATCTCCCCTCGCCGCACGCTGAGACTGACGCCGTCCAACGCACGTACACCGGGGAACTCCTTGACGATGTCCTTCATCTCAAGGATGTCGTCGGGTTGGTCGAGCACCTGATCCCCTCTCCTGCCCGTCCGGCCACGAGGCCGCGACCAAGTCTGCGCTGCAGATCGTGATGGGCCCCGTGCTCAGACAAACGTCGATGCCTGCCTTCAAAGGACACTAGGACGGCCTTTTCCACCTGTCAACGACCGAAGATGTCAGGTTGGTCACGATCTTTCGGCCGATTATGGGCCAATAAGTCTTGACATTCTGGGCTCCCTCCCGCGAAGGTGCACCAATGATCGTTCCAACGCCCGCGCCGGACCGTTCGTCCCCCAGGGACCGCACGCGCGAGGACGTGTTCGCCATCGTCCGCGGTTCGCGCGGAGTGAGCCGGTCAGCACTCGCCCGGGTCACCGGCCTGTCGTCCAGCACTGTGGGTCATGCGGTCGCGCGACTCCTGGCGGAGGGGCGGATCGTCGAGGGCACCCTCACGCCGATGGGGCGCGGCACGGGGAGCGGGCGGCGGGCAGCCCTCCTCACCGTCGTACCGGGTGCTCACGTCGGCGGGATCGACTTCGGGCACCAGCACGTCCGCGTGGCGATCGGCGACGAGACGGGCCACGTGATCGACGAGCTGTACGTGCGTCAGAACGTCGACGACTCCCCGGTGGCAGGCCTCGATGCCGCGTGCGCCGCGATCGAGCAGCTCTGCGAGCGCCAGGGGATCTCGGGTCTCGCCGGGGTCGCTGTGGGCGTTCCTGGGACCGTCGAACGCGCCACGGGGATCATCCGCATGACGACCATCCTGTCCAACTGGTCGGGGATGCGTCCGGGGCTCGAGGTCGAGAGCCGACTGGGCGTGCGAGCGATCGTCGACAACGACGCGAACCTCGGAGCCTTGGGAGAGAGGCACCAGGGAGCGGGAGAGCAGCACGACGACTTCCTCTACATCAAGGCCTCCCATGGCGTCGGCGCGGCCATGGTGCTGGCAGGCGAGCCCTACCGTGGCGGCACGGGCTACGCGGGCGCGATCGGGCACGCCCACATCGAGGGGCGGCCGGAGCTGTGCCGGTGCGGCTCCCGCGGGTGCCTCGAGGCGGTCGTGTCCGTGCCCGCCGTCACCGAGCAGATCTTCCACACCCGCCCAGGGCTCGACGACGACAGCGTCGACCTGGCCACGCTGACCGATTCCATGTCGACGCGCGTCCTCAACGAGGCCGGACGCGTACTGGGACAGGCGCTGGCCGACCTGATCAACCTCATCAACCCCACGGCATTGATCATCGGTGGTGAGCTCGGCAGCTCTGGGCCCGCCTTCATCGGCGGTGTGCGATCGTCGGTGAACCGGTTCACCCAGAGGCCGCTGGCCTCGGCCTGCGTCGTACTGCCTGCTGCTTTGGGGAC
>JAYUEA010000270.1:0-1715 GCA_043739465.1 Propionibacteriaceae bacterium | reverse complement strand
ACGGCGCGTACGCCCCTGGACACGACCTCGTCCGACGCGTGGTGGCCTCCCTCGACGGTCGGGATCGCCGGCGTCAGCCGCGTCTCCCTCAAGCCCAGCTCCGCAGCCGCCTCACGCATCGCCAGCCAGCGGATACCGTTCATCCACGACGCCTCCGGACCCGGGAGGTAGTAGATGTGCCGGTGTCCCAGCGTCGCCAGGTGCTCGACCGCTCGCCGCATGCCTCGCGGCGAGTCGGGTACGACGCATGCCAGCCCACCGACCTGACGGTTGAGTACGACAACGGGCGTGCTCTTCGACACGCTCCGCAGGACGGTGTCCGACGTACGTGTCGACGCGATCACCACGCCCGACACCAGCGGGAGCACACGCTGCATGTTCTGGCGCTCGATCGTCTCCGACTCCTGCGCGTCGATCACCAGCAGCGTGTAGCCGGCACGGGCGGCGGCCCATTCCGCGCCACGCAGGATGCCGAAGTAGAACGGGTTCGTGACGTCGGCAGTCGCCAGCGCGATCAGCTTCGTCTGCTGCTGGAATGTCGGACGGAACACGCCGTCGACGCGGTAGCCCAGACGCGCGGCCACCTCGCGTACATGGTCCGCGGTCCGCACCGAGACGCGGCCTGGCCGGGAGAACGTCCTCGACACCGTCGACGGGCTCACCCCTGCGGCAGCCGCCACCTCGTAGATGGTTGCGGGACGATCTGTCTCGTTCTCGTCGTCGGCGCCCACGGCTGGATCCTACGACATGGCAACTGACGGCAACAGGCTTGGCCCCGTCAGGCTTGCACCTTTCCGAGGTAGGCCTCCTGGATCTGCGGGTCGTCGAGAAGCTCACGCGCAGAGCCCTTGAGGACAATCTCGCCGGTCGCTAGCACGTACCCCCGGGAAGCGATGGACAACGCCAGCTCTGCCTGCTGCTCCACGAGCAGCACGGCCACCCCGAGCTCGGCGTTGATGCGCACGATCTCGTCGAGCACCTGGTCGACGAGCCTCGGCGCGAGACCCATCGTGGGCTCGTCCATGCAGACGAGCTTCGGGCGGCTCATCAGCGCGCGGGCGAACGCGAGCATCTGCTGCTCGCCACCGGACAGCGTGCCGGCCTCCTGACGCCGACGCTCGGCGAGGCGCGGGAAGTGGTCGCGCATGCGCTCGAGGTCCTCGGCGACGCCGGCCTTGTCCCGGCGCGTGTATGCGCCCGCCAGGAGGTTCTCGTCCACCGTCATCTGGGGGAACACCCGACGCGCCTCCGGGACGGAGGCGATGCCCGCCTTGACCCGATTCCCTGTCGGGGCGTTGGTGATGTCCTTGCCCGCGAAGTGGATCGTTCCCGACTTCACCTTGACGAGCCCGAGGATGGTCTTCATCGTCGTCGACTTGCCGCTGGCGTTGCCGCCCAGCAGCGAGACGATCTCCCCTTCCCCCACCGTGAGGGTGTTGCCGCGCAGCGCATGGAACGGGCCGTAGTAGACGTTGACGTCGTCGAGGACGAGCAGGTCCGTCATGCGATGTCCTTCTTCCCAGGTACGCGACGGTGGCCGAGGTAGGCCTCGATCACCGCGGGATCGCGACGCACGACGTCAGGCTGCCCCTCGGCGATGATCCGGCCGCCGTCCATGACGATGATCCGATCCGAGACCATCATCACCAGGTCCAGCTTGTGCTCCACGAGCAGGATGGCCTGGCCCTCCGCCTTGAGGTCGAGGAGCTGCTGCT
>JAYUEA010000269.1:0-1721 GCA_043739465.1 Propionibacteriaceae bacterium | reverse complement strand
GATCCACCGGCCGTACCCGAGGTCCTGACCCGCCTGTACGACATGGGCGGCACGCCCTGGGGCGAGCGTCTGCGCGCGCTCAGGGAGCGCTACCAGGTGCGCCAGCAGCGCGCGATCGACTACTTCGCGGGCACGCGTTCGCCGGCGCGCGGTCTGCCGGTTGCTCCGTCGTCGGCGGCCGTGGAGTTCGTCAAGGGGCTCGTGGCATCGCGCCGCGGCCTGTTCATCGGTCTGGTCGTGGGCAACGTGCTGGCCGCGGTCGCGGGCCTGGCAGTGCCGAAGCTGCTGGGCAACCTCGTTGACCAGGCGACCACGGGCGACGACCTCGTACAGCTCGACCAGCTTGCCGCGGTCGTGGCCGGGATCGTGGTCGTACAGGCGCTCACGACGTTCGCCGCGAAGCGGTTGTCGGTCGTGTTCGGGCAAGGCGTGCTGGCGAGCGCTCGCGAGAGGGTCGTCCGGTTCGTGCTCGCCCTGCCTCTGTCACGCATCGAAGCGTCGAGCTCGGGCGATCTCGTCACACGCGTGACGCGCGACGTGCAGACGATGAGCGGTGCCGCGCGCGACGCGCTGCCGTCGTTCATCCTCGAAGGCGTACTCATCGTGCTCTCGTTCGGCGCGATGGCCTTGAACTCGCCGCTGCTCGCGCTCCCGACGCTGGTGAGTGTGGCGGCGTTGGTGTTCATCGTGCGCTGGTACTTGCGGCGGGCGGCGAAGGGCTACACCACCGAGGCAGGTACGTACTCGCGCATCAACTCGACCATCACCGAGACCGTCGAGGGGGCCCGCACGATCGAGGCGCTGCGGCTGGAGGATATGCGGCAGGCGCGCACGGACGACGATCTGAGCGTGTCAGGGCAGGCTGAGCGGTACACGCTGGCGCTGCGGAACCTTCTGTTCACGACGCTCGACTACGCCTTCCAGGGACCGCTGATCGGCATCGTGCTGCTCGGCACCTGGGGCTACGCCCACGGGCTGGTGACGCTGGGCCAGATCACGACGGCCGCCCTGTACAGCCAGCAGCTGTACGGGCCGATCGACCACATGATCCAGATCCTCGACCGGTTGCAGATGGCGCTCGCGTCGACGACGCGGTTGCTCGGCATCGCGCAGGTCCCGGCCGATCGCGTGGCCGGCGACGACCTGCCCGTCGGCGACCGGCTGGTGGGGCGCGATCTCCGGTTCGCGTACAGGGAGGGGCACGACGTCCTCCACGGCATCACGCTCGACCTGGAACCCGGAGAGCGGCTCGCGATCGTGGGCCCGTCGGGCTCGGGCAAGTCGACGCTGGGCCGTCTGCTCGCGGGCATCAACGCGCCGCGCGAGGGCACGGTGAGGATCGGCGGGGTCGAGGCGACGAAGCTGCCGCTTCCTGTGCTGCGCACCGAGGTCGCGCTGGTCACCCAGGAGCACCACGTGTTCGTGGGCAGCCTGCGCGAGAACATCGTGCTGGCAAAGGAAGACAGCGACGATCACGACGTACGGGCGGCGCTCGGGGCCGTCGGGGCCACGGACTGGATCGACCGACTGCCCGGCGGGTTGTCGACCACGGTTGGGTCAGGGCAGCACCAGCTGACGCCCGCGCAGGCCCAGCAGGTCGCGCTCGCACGGCTGGTCGTCGCGGACCCGCACACGCTGGTGCTCGACGAGGCCACGTCGCTGATCGACCCGCGCACGGCTCGTACCCTCGAGGGCTCCATGCACGCCCTGCTCACGGGACG
>JAYUEA010000268.1:0-1725 GCA_043739465.1 Propionibacteriaceae bacterium | reverse complement strand
CCTGCGACGACGTCGAGAACACGAGCACGCCGCTGTCGTCGAGCACGTACGAGACGGGCAGCACGACGACGTCGGCCCCGTTCACGAACGCCACCCGGGCGACGTGCCGTGACGCGACCAGGCGACGGCACTCCTCCGGCTCGAGTGGCTCGGCGTACCCGGTGCTCACAGGGCCGGCACCTGGCTGCCGAGGGTCCAGTCACGGATCTCGGGGAGGTCTTCGAGGTTCGCGCGGATGTAGTCCTCGTGCCGGGCGAGCTGAGCCATGCAGTACGCCCGCAGGTCCTCCGCGCCGGCCGGCGCGACGTGGGCGTTGTTCAAGGCGTCGAGCACCAGGTGGTAGCGCGAGGCCCTGTTCCGTACGACCATGTCGAACGGCGTGGTCGTCGTGCCCTCCTCGATGAAGCCCCGCACGCGGAACCGGTCGGCGTCGGGTCGCCCGTGCACCAGCTGGTGGATCGCACCCGGGTAACCGTGGAACGCGAACACCACATCCTTCGACTCGGTGAACAGCTCCCGGAAGTACGTCTCGGTCATGCCGTGCGGGTGGTCCTTCGGCCGACGCAGCGTCATCAGGTCGACGACGTTCACCACGCGCACCCTCAGCGCGGGCAGGCGCGTCCGCAGCAGCTCGGCGGCGGCCACGGTCTCCTGCGTCATGATGTCGCCGGCGCAGCCCAACACGATGTCGGGCTCGCCGGGGCCTTCGGGGGAGCCAGCCCACTCCCAGGTCGAGGCGCCCTTCGTGCAGTGCGCGATGGCCTCGTCCATCGAGAGCCACTGCGGCTGCGGCTGCTTGTCGATGACGATGAGGTTCACGTACGACTTCGACCGGAAGCAGTGGTCGGCCACCGACAGCAGGCAGTTCGCGTCCGGCGGCAGGTAGATGCGGTTGACGTCGCTGCCCTGGTTCAGGGCGACCTGGATGAGGCCCGGGCCCTGGTGGCTGAAGCCGTTGTGGTCGTTCCGCCAGGCCGTCGAGCTGAGCAGGATGTTGAGGCTGGGCACCTTGGCCCGCCACGTCAGGGGCAGCGACTCCTGGAGCCACTTCGCGTGCTGCACCGTCTGGGACGCCGACACCATCGCGAACGCCTCGTACGTCGCGAACAGGCCGTGTCGACCGGTGAGCGTGTACCCCTCCAACCAGCCGTGACAGTTGTGCTCGCTGAGCACCTCCATGACGCGGCCAGTCGGCCCGATCTTCACGTCGTCGTCGGTGACGCCCTCCATCCAGGCGCGGTCGGAGACGTCGAACACGGCGCCGACCCGGTTGGAGTTGGCCTCGTCGGGGCAGAACAGGCGGAAGTTGTCGGGGTTGCGCTCGTACGCGGCCTTCATCAGCTCGCCGAGCTTGCGCGTCGACTCCGCCTTGGTGGCGGCGTGCTGCGGGACGTCGATCGCGAGTTCGCGGAAGTCGGGCAGGTCGAGCTCCCGCGTCAGGAGGCCGCCGTTGGCGTGAGGCGTGCCGGACATGGAGAGGGGCTTGTCGGGGTTGGCCTGGCGCACGAGGTCGACGAGCCGGCCGTCGGCGTCGAACAGCTCCTCGGGACGGTACGAACGCATCCACTCCTCAAGCAGCGCGAGGTGGTCGGGGTTCTCCCGGACACCGGACAGCGGTACCTGATGGGCGCGCCAGGTGCCCTCGACCTGTACGCCGTCGACGACGTCAGGGCCTGTCCAGCCCTTGGGCGAGCGGAGGATGATCATCGGCCAGCGCGGACGACC
>JAYUEA010000267.1:0-1727 GCA_043739465.1 Propionibacteriaceae bacterium | reverse complement strand
GGTCGCCGACGCCCTCGGGGTCGAGGCCGTCGACTGGGACGTCTGGGACCTCGTCCAGGGCCCGCTGCAGGCCGCGATCGCCGACCCGGACGGCCTGCGCCGCGGTGACCTCCAAGCCGTCGAGGCGCTCAGCGAGGGCCTGCAGATGTCCGGCCTCGCGATCCAGGTGCACGGCACCTCCCGCCCCGCGTCGGGCGCCGGCCACTACTTCAGCCACCAGTGGGAGATGGAGGGGTACGGCCGCGACTGGGACATCCCGCTCTCGCACGGCTTCAAGGTCGGACTGGGCACGCTCGCGATGTGCGCGCTGTACGAGCTCGTCCTGGGCCTGGATCTGTCCGCGCTGGACGTCGAGGCGCGGCTCGCGGTGTGGCCGACAGCCGAGGAGGACGCGGCTCGCGTTGCCGCCCTGCAGCCGTCGGAGCTCATCCGTGCCTCGTCGCTCGAGGCGTCGGCCGAGAAGTACCTCACCCCTGACGCCGCCCGTGAGCGGCTCGAGACGGTCCGCAGTGTGTGGCCGGAGCTCCGGGTGCGGCTCGCCCAGCAGGTGATGCCCGCCGCGGAGGTGGAGGACATCCTGCGCCGCGCCGGCGCGATCCACCACCCGAGCCAGATCGGGGTGTCCCTCGACGAGCTGCGCACGAAGTACCTGCAGGCCCAGGTCATCCGTGCGCGCTACACGGTGCTCGACACGCTGCAGGAGTGCGGCCTGTTCGCCGACGTCGTCGACCGGCTGTTCGCGCCGGGCGGCTACTGGTACGAGCGCACCCCCGAGCCCCGCTGGACCGAGTCGCCCTGACCCGAGTCGGCCTGACCCGAGTCGGCCTGACCGTCCGCACAGCCCTTTATGCTTCCGCACAGCCCCCGTGACCACATTTCGCGTCCGAAAGGTTGTGCGCGCTCCTCAGGGAGCCAGTTTGTCCAGAACGTGCAGCCGCGCCACAGATCTCGTACTCCTCGACCGAACTCCCGGACCATGAGGTCAGGAGTCGGGGTCGCCGGAGCCGGGTCCTTCGGGATGGGCTTCCCAGATCTCCTTGCACTCCGGGCAGACCGGGAACTTCTCGGGGTTACGGCTGGGGACCCAGACCTTGCCGCACAAGGCGACGACCGGCGTGCCCATCACCATTGCCTCGGTGAGGGTGCGCTTGGCGACGAAGTGGGCGAAACGCTCGTGGTCACCGTCGTCGAGTCGCGGGTCCGTACGCTCTGCGACTCTCGTCTGCGAGCCGGGGGCTCGGCGAGTCTCGGGCTGCGGCTCGGGGTGCATGGTCACCCGGCGAGTCTAACTCCCCGAGCGCAGGCTCAGCTGGAGACGAGGATCGTGACCAGCAGCGTCAGGAAGAACAGGGCGACACCGGACAGGATCACCCACACCCAGAACAGCGGGGAATGGCGTTCGGTGATCGGCGCCGGCTTGTACTCGGCCTCCGGGATGTAGCTCGCGAGCACGCTCGTCGGGGTCTCGTAGCCGGTCGTCGTGGGCGCCACCGTGTAGTACGAGTCCGACACCATCGAGGCACCCGCGCCCGGCATGTTGAGGCCGGAGATGAAGCTGGCGGGCGTCGAGAATGGCGTGGGTACCGACGGGCGCAGCACCGACCCCTCAGCTGCGGGCAGCTGCCGAGGCGTGTACGTGGCGCCACCGGGAAGGATGTCGGCGAGCTGGTCGAGGGCCACCGACATGAGCTCGGCCGTCTGCGGCCGGCGGTTCGGGTCGGGGGACA
>JAYUEA010000266.1:0-5329 GCA_043739465.1 Propionibacteriaceae bacterium | reverse complement strand
CTGAGGAGCCCAGCACCGAGCGCACCTGCTTCGAACGTGACCGCGACCGGATCGTCCACTCGGCCGCGTTCCGTCGGCTCGCCGGCAAGACGCAGGTGGTCGTCTACCCGCACGACCACCAACGCACCCGCCTGTCGCACGCGTTCGAGGTCGCCCAGGTCGCCACGTCGATCGCTCGCGGGGTCGGGGCCAACGTCACCCTGGCCGACGCCATCGCGCTCGGCCACGACTGCGGCCACGGACCGGGGGGACACGCGTCCGAGGACGCGTTCGACCCGTACCTACCGGGCGGCTACGACCACGGCCCGTGGGGCGCGGACGTCGTTCTGGCCCCGCTCAACCTGTGCCGCGAGACCCTGGACGGCATCCGCAACCACTCCTGGTCGCGGCCCGCGCCGAGCACCGTCGAAGGCGAGATCGTGTCCTGGTCGGACCGGATCGCCTACTGCGCGCACGACTTCGAGGACGCGGTCGGGGCCGGGATCGTACGGGCGGCTGACCTGCCCGCTGAGGTCGCCGACGTGTGCGGCCGGACACGGTCCGACCAGCTCGGTACGTTCATCCATGCGGTGATGGGCTCGACCGTACGGACCGGGCAGATCGGGATGGACGAGCAGGACGCAGCGGCGCTCGCCGGCCTGCGGAAGTTCAACTACGACCGCATCTACACCCGTCCGGAGTCCGTCGCGCAGGCCCAGGCGGTCATCGCGGTGCTTCGCGGGCTCGTCGACCACTACCTCGAGCACCCCGACGCCGTACCGCCGGAGAACGCCGTTCCGCACGGCGAGAACGACCCGTGGGTGCGGACCGTGATCACGTACGTCGGGGGCATGACGGACAGGTACGCGTTCGAGACCGCGGCCGAGCTGCTCGGCTGGGATGCCGCACGCATCCCGCGCGGCATCGGCCGCGGCGCCTGACAGGGCAGTACTTTGGGCCCGACGAGGGAGAGGGAGGCAGTCATGGGCAATCAGACGATCGCGTTGAGCGGTGGCGGCGTAGCGCTGTGGTTGGTGGTGAGGGAGGAGACCCTGCCTGAGGTGGTGCACTGGGGCGCGGTTCTGCCGGACTCGGCGGTCGACGTTGCTGCGGCAGTGCTCGCCACGGAAGATCTCCTCTCCACCAACGGCGTCGACGTAGCTGTCCGCGCGTCCGTGCTCCCTGAGGGCGGCGTCGGCTTCCAAGGCCGGCCAGGTGTCGAAGGCCACCGTGAGGGTCGCAGCTGGTCTCCGAAGTGGCGTACGGATGCGGTGACGGTCGACGGCGTCGAGCCTGGCGTCCACCATGCCGGCGGGCCGGCGACGGTTCGCGTCACGGCCACGGACGTCGATGCCGCGCTCGGCCTCGCGCTCCTCATCGAGCTCCTGCCCAGCGGCCTGGTCCGCACCTGCGCGACGATCACCAACACCGGCGACGACCCGTACACGCTCGTCAGCGTCACTCCCAGGCTTCCCGTGCCGCAGCGCGCGGCCGAGCTGCTCGACTTCGCCGGTCACTGGGGTGCCGAACGCACCCCGCAGCGGCTGCCGTTCGCGGTCGGCTCGCACGTCCGCGAGGGACGCCACGGTCGTACAGGCGCCGACGCCGCCACGATCCTCCACGCCGGCGAGCCGGGCTTCGGCTTCTCCTCCGGGGAGGTCTGGGGCGTCCATGTCGCGTGGAGCGGCAACCATCTCCACGTCGCGGAGCGTCTCGCGTCCGGCCGCTGGCTCGGTGGGGGCGAGCTCCTGCTTCCGGGCGAGGTCGTCCTCGCGCCGGCAGAGTCGTACACATCGCCGTGGTTGTACGGCTCGTACGGGGTCGGCCTCGACGCCGTCGCGCACCACTTCCACGCCTTCCTGCGCGCCCGCGCGGACTACCCGCGCTCGCCTCGCCCGATGACCATGAACAGCTGGGAGGCGGCGTACTTCGACCACGACGTCGACGAGCTGGTACGGCTGATCGACGTCGGCGCCGAGCTCGGCGTCGAGCGGTTCGTCCTCGACGACGGCTGGTTCTCCTCGCGTCGCGACGACACCCGAGGACTGGGGGACTGGACCGTCTCGAACGACCTGTACCCGGAAGGCCTGCACCCGCTCGTCGACCGCGTCACGGGCCACGGCATGCAGTTCGGCCTCTGGTTCGAGCCCGAGATGGTGAACCCCGACTCCGACGTCGCTCGTGCGCACCCCGACTGGATCCTCCAGGTGCCGGGCCGGATGCCGCCGGAGTCGCGTCACCAGCAGGTGCTCGACCTCACGAACCCGGAGTGCTTCGACCACCTGCGAAACGCGATGGTCGCACTGCTCGACGAGTACGCGATCGGCTACATCAAGTGGGACCACAACCGAGACCTCGTCGATGCGGGCAGCGTGGCGACCGGTGGGCGACCCGCCGTGCACGCACAGACGCTGGCCACGTACCGGCTGATGCGCGCGCTCAAGGAGCACCAGGTGGGCCTCGAGATCGAGTCGTGCTCGTCGGGAGGCGCCAGGGTCGACCTGGGCATCATGGAGATCTGCGACCGGGTCTGGGGCTCGGACAACACCGACTCCCTGGACCGCCTGCGCATCCAGCGCTGGACGATGCAGCTGCTGCCGCCCGAGCTGATCGGCAACCACATCGGCAGCAGCCCCTCTCACCAGACCGGCCGCCAGCACAGCGTGGCCTTCCGGGCCGCGACCGCGCTCGTCGGGCACCTCGGCGTGGAGTGGGACGTGCGATCGGTGACCGACGCGGAACGCGCGGAGCTGCACAGCTGGATCCGGCTCTACAAGGGGCTTCGCTCGCTGCTCCACACCGGGGACGTGGTCCGCGGGGACGAGCCCGACGTCTGGCTCACCGGCGTCGTCTCGCCGGACAAGACCCGCGCTGTCTACGTGGTGTCTGTCACGGACTCAGCCGTCATGTCGTCGTCGTACGGCCGGATCCGGCTCTCGGGACTTGATCCGAGGAAGCGCTACGCCGTACGACCTGCTGTCGTCAGCGGACCCAGCGCAGAGCCCAGCGGCAAGCCGGCATGGTTCGGCGACGCCCAGGGATCGGAGTTCGTCGGCACGCAGGCATCCGGGGCCTGGCTCACGTCCGAGGGGCTGGTGCTGCCGGCCATGTGGGCCGACACGCCAGTCGTGCTCCTCGTGCGCGAGGTGTGACGAGGCGCGCGCCCCGCGAATACGCCTACGCCTTGCAGCCCCACTGGCTGAGGCCGGACCCCGCGTAGATGCGGTTCGCAACGGTGATCTGCTGCTCGCGCGATGCCAGGTCGGCACGCGGGGCGAAGCCGCCGCCGCCTGCGC
The DNA here is from genome assembly GCA_043739465.1 of Propionibacteriaceae bacterium. Taxonomy (GTDB): domain Bacteria; phylum Actinomycetota; class Actinomycetes; order Propionibacteriales; family Propionibacteriaceae; genus Fen-668. The sequence goes on along the minus strand of JAYUEA010000266.1, from coordinate 2,054 downwards.
CCAGCCACGTCGACGTGCGGAACTGCAGGCCGCCGAAGTAGCCGTTGCCGGTGTTGATGTGCCAGTTGCCGCCGGACTCGCACTGGGCGACCTTGTCCCACATCGCCGCGTTGGCCAGGTTGATACCAGCGCCCGAGACCGGGGTCGAGACCGGGGTCGAGACCGGGGCGGAGACTGGGGTCGTGACCGGCTTGGTGGCCGTCGTCGCCGCGGCGGTCGTCTTGGAGCCGACCGTGGTGACCTGGGCCACCGCAGCGGTGGTGTCGGCCTCGGAGACCAGCGTGCGGGACTCCTCGACGCCGTCCACGGTGACGACCTTGTAGGTCGTGGACTTCACGCCATCGACGCCCTTGGTGGTGACCTTCTGGGTGCCCTTGGCGCTCGTCGCGTCCTTGACGGTGGTCGAGGTGAACGGGATCGCGGCCGTGGTGCTGGCCTGGGTCACGACGACGCGCTGGACGGTGACCGTCTGGCCATCGATCAGGTTGTCGGTGATGCCGGGAGAGACCCGGTCGGTCGAGCTGACGGTGACGCCCGCGTCGCTGAGTGCTCCGGCGACGCTGCTGGCGAAGGAGGAGAGGGTGGAGGTCGTGCCGTCATGGGAGACGGTAACCTGCTTGGCGCGTACACGGATCACGGTGATCGTCTGGCCGTCGGCGATCGAGGCGTTGGCCGCGGGCTCGACGATGTCCTTCTGCTCGAGCGTGATCGCCGACTTCGCGAGCACCTCGGCGACGGTGCTGACATAGCCGCTGACGACGACCGTGCGGCCATCGACCGCGACGTTGACCTGCTTGTCGAGGGCGGAAGCGGTGGCCACACCACCCCCAGCGACCGCGAACGCGGTGGCGAGACCAATGATGAGGAATTTTCTCGGTACGGGCACAGTGATGGTCCTTCTCCGGAAACAGATACCCCCGTACTGTACGTGATTCTGAGAGTCCTCACAAATCTCTCAGGAATTGACGGCAACTTCTGGGTCGTTTCGCATCGAGCAAGACGCCCTCTAGAGTACACATGTCAGGACATAAGAACGTCCCGACCATGGTTCTCGCGACAGAAAGTAGTGAGCGATGCTTCGTCTCGCCATCATCGGTGCCGGCCGGATCGGCCAGGTTCACGCACGTACGGTCTTCGCCCACCCGAAGGCCGAGCTGGCGCTCATCGCTGACCCCCTACCCGGAGCCGCGGCCACCCTCGCTGCCTGCCTCGGCGCGAGGTCCACGGAGAACGTCGGCGACGTGTTCGCCGATGCCACCATCGACGCCGTCGTGGTTTGCTCGCCGACCGCCCATCACGTCGACCAGATCATCGCCGCCGTCGCCGCCGGCAAGGCCGTGCTCACCGAGAAGCCGGTCGACCTGTCCGTGGGGCGCGTCGACGAGTGCCTGGCCGCTATCCAGGGGTCCGAGCACCGCGTCATGGTCGGCTTCAACCGCCGTTTCGACCCGGGTGTGCTCGAGCTCAAGGCCCGCCTCGACGCGGGTGAGGTCGGCGAGCTGCGCCAGGTGACGATCATCAGCCGCGACCCTGCCGCCGCGCCCGCCCAGTACATGGTCAACTCCGGCGGCATCTTCAAGGACATGACGATCCACGACCTCGACATGGCGCGGTTCCTCTTGGGGGAGATCGCCGAGATCTCGGCCAGCGGCCACGCGTTCATCGACGACATCCGCGGCATCGGCGACATCGACACCTGCGCGCTCACGCTGACCGCTCCCTCCGGCGCCACGGCCACGATCCTCAACAGCCGCGTCTGTGCGGCCGGCTACGACCAGCGCATCGAGGTCTTCGGGCCGAAGGGCGCTCTCGAGGCGACGAACCTGCGCAGCACGGGCGTCCAGTTCCACGGCGCGACCGGCACAGGCGTGGCGGGCCCGTACCTCCCGTTCTTCCTGGAGCGCTACGCCGCCGCGTACACCGCTGAGCTCGACCACTTCCTCACGAGCATCGAGGACGGTACGGCTCCGTCCCCGTCGGTCGCCGACGGTCGCGCGGCCCTCGTCCTCGCCGAGGCCGCCGGCCAGTCGATCACCTCGCATGCGGCGGTCGCG
>JAYUEA010000265.1:0-5334 GCA_043739465.1 Propionibacteriaceae bacterium | reverse complement strand
TGTCGAGGACCTGGTGCGTACGGGCGCGGGCGCCGGGCGGTAGGTCAGGTACAGGTTCGGCGTGGGACGTGAGCCGGATGCACCAGGCAGGGCACTCGACGACGCAGATCAGGCAGCTCGTACAGGCGGCTCGGTCGAGCGCGATGGCCGCGTGGCGGGTCATCGGCGTCTCCTGCCGCCGCGGGCCACGACCGCGGACGGGTCGGGCGGCCCGGCATCGGCGGGACGGTTGCCCCACACCGTCGGGTCGGGGACGCCTGGCGGCGCCTGGCGTCGGCGTGCGTCATCGGCACCGCCCTCGTCCGCGGGCCAGGGCGTGACGGCACGGGCGCCGAGCACGAAGTCCTTGCGCAGCGGGTATCCGCCGGGGTGTCCGGGCGCGCCCTCGGCCGGGATCAGCAGTGGCCGCGGGTCGCCGCCGACGAACACGATCCCGTACAGCTCGCTGGTCTCCCGCTCGTGCCAGGCGACGCCCGCGAGCACGTGCTGAAGCGTCGGCAGCTGGGCACCGCTACGCGGCACCCTGGTCTCGAGGCGCACGCCGTCACCGTCGGCGCGGTCGAACCTCACGACGACCCGGAGCTCGTCGGCAACGCCGATCTCGTCGCAGGCGCTCAGCCAGTCGAACGCGTACGACGCATCGGCGAACACCGCGGCGCTCTCGTCGACCCACTCGGCCGCCGCCACCATTCGTACCTCGTCAGCCACCGCGCACCTCGTCGATCAGCGCAGCCAGCGCGGACGGGGTCGGCGGGCAGCCGGGCACGAACCGGTCGACGGCGACGACCTGGTCGAGGCCCTTGAGGACGGAGTAGGCGTCCCAGTACGGGCCGCCGGCCGCGGGGCAGGCACCGAACGAGACGACAGTGGTCGGACCCAGCTCACGCTGTGCGTCGACGAACGCGGCGACGTCGTACGCGAGGGCGTTGGTCACGGTGCCGGACACCGTCACGACGCGGTGCGCGGCCGGTGCCCGGTCGTCGACGACCACAGCGTCCGCGGGAATGGCGGCCTCGATCTCGATGCCGCAGCAGGCCAGGGGCACGTCGACGAGGACGACCGAGCCGTCGCCGTACCAGTCCCACCCGCGAGCCACCGGGCAACCGTACGCCAGTCGCCCCTCGCGACGCCGCCACCGAACACTGCCCCGAGTCGCCGGTTCATCACGTTAAGTGGGTCAGTCTGAGGTTCACACGGCCAATTCGCCATGTGAAGATCAGACTCGCCTGCTTAACGTGATGAACCGTCAACCCCGAGCCGTCTCCGCGGGCAGGGGGCTGCCAGCTTCCGAAACTTGCCGTGGGACACCGGATCGAGCCCGCAGGCGCCTTGAGCCGTCAGACCTCTGCGGCTCGGCAGGCCATGGCCCGGCGCAGCGACGGGAGCGACAGCACCGCGACCAGCGCGGCCAATGCGGCGAACCCTGCGACGCAGACGAAGCCGCCGTGGTAGTCGGTGAGGTCGATGACCTGCCCCGCGACGCTCGACCCGATGGAGGCGCCGATGCCGATGCCCGTACCCATCCAGGACAAGCCCTCGGTGAGTCGGCCCTGCGGCACGAGCCGTCCCACGAGCGAGTTGCCGTTGATCAGCGTGGGGGCAATCGTCACACCCACGAGCACGCCGATGGCGCCCAGCAGCAGGATCGAGCTCGTCAGCATCAGCGCCGCAGCGCATGCGAACATCGCCAGCACGCCGACGACGAACCGCGTGGGCAGAGCCGACTTCCAGGCTCGCGTGCCGTAGAAGAAGCCCGCGACACCTGACGCTGCCGAGAAGATCGCCAGCACCGCTCCCGAGGCACCCCGGACACCCCAGCCCGTCGCCGCTGCCACGATGCTCACGTCGATGGAGCCGAACATGCACCCGATGAGCAGGTTCACGGCGATCACCGCGCCGACGCCGGGCAGCAGCACGAGGATCCGGCGCAGGAACGGGGGCCGCTCCGCCCCCGGGTCCGGTGGCGGCGCGGGCGGGGGTTCGGTGGCGCGCTGCGAGTAGAACAGCTGCGCGCCGACCAGCGACAGCACGACCGGCGTGATCAGCGCCGCGGCCGGGTGCACCTGGGTGGACAACGCGGTGGCCACGACCGGCCCGACCACGAAGGTGACCTCGTCGAGGGTGGACTCGAGCGCGTATGCGGTGTGCAGCTGACGGGGGTCGGTGGTGATGTTGCTCCAGCGGGCCCGTACCAACGCCCCCGGAGCGCCGCCCAGCGCTCCGCAGACGACGGCGGGCGGGAACAGGGTCCATGCGGGCAGCCGCAGGACCGCGAACACGACGACAAGGGACAGGGCGACCGCGGAGACCACGACGGCGGGGAGCATCACGCGGCGCTGCCCGTAGCGGTCGACGAAGTTGGAGAGCACGGCCGTGCCTATGGCCCAGGCGACGCCGTTGGCCGCGGCGAGTGCGCCGGCGAGACCGTAGCTGCCGTACAGGGCCGACACCATGAGGACGATGCCGATGCCCATCATGGCGCCACCCGAGCGGGCGAGAAGGCCCGCGGCGCTGAACTTCAACGTCCCCGGGAGGCTGAGGATCTCCCGGTATTGGCGCACCGCAGGAGTCTTTCACAGACGCTCCGGCTGGGCGTCGTCTCATGGAGGCAGCCAGATGCCGACCGCCCGACTACTCTGTCCGTCGGATGACACGCGCGCAGGGAGTTCTATGACCGAGGTACGGACGCTGGACCATGTCGTGATCCGTTTCGCCGGCGACTCCGGCGACGGTATGCAGCTCACTGGCGACAGGTTCACCGCGGAAACCGCGAACTTCGGCAACGACATCGCGACTCTCCCCAACTTCCCCGCGGAGATCCGGGCGCCGGCCGGCACCCTTCCCGGCGTCTCCAGCTTCCAGCTCCACTTCGCCGACGCCGACATCGCGACGCCCGGGGACGCCCCGGACGTGCTGGTAGCGATGAACCCCGCCGCGCTGCGGGTGAACCTCGCCGACGTGCCCCGCGGCGGCCTGATCATCGTCGACACCGCCGACTTCACCGAGCGCAACCTGGCCCGTGTCGGCTACCAGACGAACCCGCTGACCGACGGTTCCCTCGACGACCACCAGCTCGTGGCGCTCGACCTCACGGCCCTCGCGGTCGCCGCGGTCGCCGAGTTCGGGCTCGGGCGCAAGGACGCCGCGCGGACGAAGAACATGTTCGCGCTCGGGCTGCTGACCTGGCTGTACGGGCGTCCGGCCGAGGGCACCGAGCTGTTCTTGGCGCGCAAGTTCGCGAGCCGCCCCGAGATCCGCGACTCGAACCTGGCCGCGTTCCGGGCGGGCAACGCGTATGGCGAGACGACGGAGACGTTCGCTGTGAGGTACGAGGTGCCGCCGGCCCCGAAGGCCGCCGGCGAGTACCGGCAGATCAACGGCAACACCGCCACCGCGTACGGGCTCATGGTCGCTGCGCAGAAGGCCGGCATGCCGTTGTTCCTCGGCAGCTACCCGATCACGCCGGCGTCCGACATCCTCCATGAGCTCAGCAAGCACAAGGCGCAGGGCGTGCTGACGTTCCAGGCCGAGGACGAGATCGCCGGGGTCGCGGCCGCACTCGGGGCGTCGTACGGCGGGCACCTCGGCGTCACGACCACCTCCGGCCCCGGGCTCGCGCTCAAGATGGAAGTCATCGGCCTCGCCGTCATGACCGAGCTGCCGCTCATCGTGGTCGACGTGCAGCGCGCAGGTCCCTCGACGGGGCTGCCCACCAAGACCGAGCAGGCCGACCTGCTGCAGGCTGTGTACGGGCGCAACGGCGAGTCGCCGGTCGTCGTGCTCGCGCCGCAGTCCCCCACCGACTGTTTCGCCACCGCGGTCGAGGCCGCCCGCATCGCCGTCACGTACAGGACGCCGGTGATCATGCTGTCCGACGGCTACGTCGCGAACGGCTCCGAGCCATGGCACATCCCGGACCTGTCGGAGATCGCTGAGATCGAGGCGCACTTCGCGACCGAGACCAACTCGCGCAACGTCGCCGGCGAGCCGCGCCACCACCCGTACCTCCGTGACGCGGAGACGCACGTACGGGCCTGGGCCATCCCGGGCACCCCCGGCCTCGAGCACCGCATCGGCGGGCTCGAGAAGTCCGACTCGGGGATGATCTCGTACGACCCCGCGAACCACGACCGCATGGTGCGGCTGCGTCGCGCCAAGATCGACGGCGTCGCCCGCGACATCCCGGAGGTCGTCGTCGACGACCCGAGCGGCACCGCGAAGCTGCTGCTGCTCGGCTGGGGCTCGACGTTCGGGCCGATCAAAGCCGCCGCCCAGGCGATCCGGCAGGGCGGGCACGACGTCGCCACCGCCCACCTACGCCACCTCAACCCGTTCCCCAGCAACCTCGGCGAGGTGCTGAGGGCGTACGACCGAGTACTCGTGCCCGAGATGAACCTCGGGCAGCTCTCGATGCTGCTGCGGGCCCATTACCTGGTCGACGTGCAGCGGTACGACCGCGTCCGGGGCCTGCCGATCTCCAGCACCGAGCTCGCCGCCGACGCCATCGCGATGATCGAGGAGTTTCACGCATGACCGACACCCGAACGACCGGTCTGACCGGCGTGCCGCTCTCACTCACCCCGCTGACGCGCAAGGACTTCACGAGTGACGCCGAGGTGCGCTGGTGCCCGGGCTGCGGCGACTACGCGATCCTGGCAGCGTTCCAGTCGATGATGCCGACGCTCGGCATCGCCCGCGAGAACACCGTGGTCGTCTCCGGCATCGGCTGCGCGGCGCGGTTCCCGTACTACGTCGACTCGTACGGGATGCACTCGATCCACGGCCGCGCCCCGGCCATCGCGACCGGCCTGGCCATGACCCGTCCCGACCTCGCGGTCTTCGTCGTCACCGGCGACGGGGATGCCCTGTCGATCGGCGGCAACCACCTGATCCACGCGCTGCGCCGCAACCTCAACATCACGATCCTGCTGTTCAACAACCGGATCTACGGCCTCACCAAGGGCCAGTTCTCGCCCACCTCCGAGCAGGGCAAGGTCACCAAATCATCGCCCATGGGCTCGCTGGAGGTGCCGTTCAACCCGCTGTCGCTCGCGATCGGCGCCGAGGCGACGTTCGTGGCGCGGGCGGTCGACTCCGACCGGGCCGGGCTCACCGAGGTGCTGACCGCCGCGGCCTCCCACCGCGGCGCATCGTTCGTCGAGATCTACCAGAACTGCCCGATCTTCAACGACGGTGCGTACGACGCGGTCAAGGGCAGGGATGCCGACGACGCGCTCATCCGTCTCGTGCACGGCGAGCCGATCGTGTTCGCCGGCGGCAGCAAGGGCGTCGTGCGCGACCCGGCGTCCGGCGAGCTGTCGATCGTCGAGGTCG
>JAYUEA010000264.1:0-5336 GCA_043739465.1 Propionibacteriaceae bacterium | reverse complement strand
GACGCGCACCAGCCGTACGGGGCCGAGCAGGCCGTGGTCGTGGGGCGTCGTCTTCTGGGTGTCGGGTGGGTAGCCGAAGAGCTGCAACGCGACGTCAGGGATGCCGTCGTAGTAGCCGCGGGCCAGCAGCCTGTTGTTCAGGGAGCTGGCTGTACGGACCTTGACCACGTTCGCGCCCACAGTCAGCTCGTCGGTGATGTCGACGCGAGGGCGTGACGTGTCGAAGCCGTGAGGCGACCCGCCGTTGATGGTCACCGAGCCCAGCCCACCGGCCGTCGAGCCCAGGTCGAGGACGAGTCGTCCGTGTCCCTTCGCCTCCTCGGGCACGGTGAGCTCGGCCACATAGTCGCCGACACCCGAGACGTCCGGACCGACCTCCGGCAGCTCGCGCCACGGCTTCAGCGACCGCTCGGACGAGGGCAGCGTGGTGACCGCCGTCGCGAACTTGACCTCGCGAGACACGTACCCAAGTCCGCGGTCCTCGCTGATGATCTCGGGCTCGCCCGCGTCCCAGCTCTCCACGGCGATCTGCCAGTCGTCGAGCGTCGTGACAACGGTCTCGGTGGCGGGCACGCCGCCGACAGGGCCGGTGTGGTCGACGGTGAAGTACGCCGTCTCGCCGGGCTGGAGAGGTACCGACACGATGAGCCGGCCGTCAGCGGCGACGTCAGCGGCGTACGTGGTCGTGGTGCCCCTCCACGGATCGACGCGGTGGACCAGGCCGGTGCGCTCGAGGGCGATCTGCGCCACAGTGGCCGACCCGGTCTCGTACAGGAAGTGGTAGACGAACAGGTGGCTGAGGTCGCCGTCGTCGCGCAGCAGCGTCAGGACGCTCTGGTTGTCCTCGACGAACTCGGCCCTGCCCACGACCCCGAGGGTCCGCAGCGCGGTGACGGTCTGTGACGGGTCGGAGATCTCGGCGACCGTAGGCTGGGCGAGCAGGGCTGCCATCGTGGCGGCCAGCTCCTCGTCGCGGCCGTCGAGACCGGGAGTGCGGGACGCGGCACGCTTGTGCGTCGTGTGCAGGCCGCGCGCGAGCAGCTTCAGCTCACGGGCGCCGTGGACGACCAGGATGCGCTGGCCGCCGCGCGCCAGCTCGAGCAGGCGGAGAGCCGCGTCCGGGTCCAGCCCTTCCTGGTACACGATCAGCGCCTGGTAGCCCGGGCCGTTCGGCTGGAGCACGCCGTCGCCGTACGACACGTCCGGGTGCAGCAGCAGGGACCCCTCGAGGTACTCGTAGCTCCACCCGGCGTCCTGCATGCCCAGGTCCTGCCACCACTGGTTCTCGCGGTTGCGCATCCACATCCGCCCGATCGCCTCCTCGTCGGGGATCCGGCGGCCGTCGGGAGCGATCAGCGACAGACCGATGAGGTTGTCGACGAAGTGGTCGGTGCGCAGGATGGCCACGTCGATCCGCGGCCGCCCGCGCCGCAGCAGCATCTGCTGGCGGGCCAGCGAGTCCGTCCACAGCGGGTAGAACTCGGCGGCCGGCTGCCGGGTGTCGAAGCGTTCGGAGAACATCGGCCACATGCCTTCGTGACCCGGCCACTCCGTGGCACCCTCCGCGCCGGCCGGGCTCGCCCAGCCGTGCAGGACGGTCTTGGTCACGCCGGCGGCGAACTGGGTGGCGATCATCTGGTCGTAGAAGCGGTGGTCGAGCATGTGGTTGCGGCTCGTGGCACCGGTCTCCGACGAGTACATCTTGCCGAACAGGTGCGCCGGCCCGGCGAGCAGCCGGTACGCGTCGATCTGGCAGCCGAACTCGAGCGACTCGGTCTCGATGCCGTCGACCTCAGGTCCGGGACGGGTCAGCTCGAACGGCAGCCCGTAGCTGATCTCGGAGCGCAGGGTCATGCCGTTGTCGTGCAGGAACGCCGCGAAGGGCCGCAGCATGTTCTCGATGTACAGGTCGGTCAGCGTGCGTACGTAGTCGTGGCGGACCTTCTCGACGACCAGCGCGTCCTGCGGCTCGGCGTCGTAGTGGTAGTCCGTGGCGGCCGCCATGCCCATCACGGTGCGCTCCAGGAACGGGAGCCAGGGCGTGATGTCGTACCCGCGGCGGGTGCGGAAGTCGTCAGCGAGCGTGCGGCCCCAGAACAGGCCGCCTGCCCCGTAGACCGTCAGCTCGAGCGAGTCCATGTACATCTGGGTCCGCGGGTTGCGAGCGATGTACGACCGGAGCTCCGGCGTGAGCACGACCGTGTCCCAGTACTCGATGACCGCGTCCACGCCGGCACGATCGAGGTAGTTCACCGTGTAGTTGATCGAGGCGGACGGCGAGGCGGTCTGGCCGGTGCCGTGGGACCAGTACGCGAACAGCTTCCAGTCGCCGTCAGCGGGGGAGGTCCAGTCGAGGGTGCCATCGACGACGCGACTCGTGAGGTCGACGATGGAGTCCAGCGCCAGTACCGGCGGCGTCGCGGACGCGTCGGCGACGCGGGCCGCCACAACGGCGACGAGCTGCTGCTCGAGGATCGTCCCGCGATGGCCGGGCAGCGGGGTGGGAGGCAGAGGAGCGTCGAAGTCGATCTGTGTCAGCGCGCCTGTACGACTCTGGCCGGCTGACAGGTCCTCGACGGTCACGTCGAGCTCTTTCGCGGCCGCCGGGTGCTCCGGGGTGATCGTCGGCAGGTTGGCGTTCGACCAGTTCGTCCCCGACGTGAAGCTGACCGCCATCCCGCGGGCGGTGGTCTCAGCCACGACGACGGCGCTGTCGTGGACCCACTCCTCAGAGCCCCATCCGTACCGGGCGTGGTCGACCATGCCCTCGTCCATCGCGAGGAACTCCATGCCTCCGAAGCCCATTCGGTGAGCGGCCTCGATCTCCGCACGCAGCGTCTCGTCGGTGTGGAGGCCCTCTGCGAGCCACCAACGCACCTCCGGCCGGGACTCGATCGGCGGGTTGGCGAGGAGGTCGCGGAAGTCGGGCAACGACACAGTCTTCTCCTTCGAAGAGGTGCAGCGGAAGGCGTCGTCAACGTAGCACACTATTTCATTCCGGCAAATAGATTCATCGTCACTTCTCGCGGAGGAAGACCCGCAGATCGGGGGAGTCGTCAGCGATCGTCGAGGCCGCGAACCGGGCGAACAACGCAGTCAGGTTCTTCGCGTCTGCCGCGGTCCAGCTCGAGAGCACCGCCTGGATCCGGCCGATGGCGATGGCGTGGATCCGGTCCGCGTACACGCGGCCGTCAGCGCTCAGTGCGAGCAGGATGCCGCGCTCGTCCTGCGGGTCGGCGACTCGGACGATGAGGCCCTCGGCGACGAGACGTCCGGCGATGCGAGAGACGTTGGGCCGACCGATCCCGAGGGCGTCGGCGATGTCCGTAGGGCGGGTGGCGCCTCTGTACACGAGCTGGTTCAGCGTGAGGAAGGCGGCCACGTCGTCGATCGGGAAGTCGATGGCGGCCATCAGCTCGCGCCGCATGCGGGCGCTGTCTGCCCAGCGGACCATCGCCTCGAGGTTGACCAGCAGGTCCTGCGGGTCGTCCGAGATGAGCGGCGAGCAGTCGACCTCCGCAGCGGGGGTCAGACGCTCAGGACCGGGGCGCGGCACGAGGCCTCCTCAGGTGTGGTTCACGCGAGACGCACGCTACTTCATCACCCCTGGCGCCGTGCGAGCCTCGTAGGCTGTCGCCCGATGTCCGGGAACCACGCATGAGGCAGAACGCCTCGATCCTCCACCTCGACCTCGACGCGTTCTTCGCCGCGGTCGAGCAGCGCGACAAGCCCTCGTTGCGCGGCAAGCCCGTGGTCGTGGGCGGGCTGGGCGGTCGCGGCGTGGTGTCGACGGCGTCGTACGAGGCCCGCGTGTTCGGAATCCGCTCCGCGATGCCGATGCACGAAGCACGCCGGCTCTGCCCGAACGCAGCCTTCCTGTCGGGACGGTTCGGCGCGTACCGCACGGCGTCCCGGATCGTCATGGCCATCCTCGGCGAGCTGTCTCCTCTGGTCGAGCCCTTGAGCCTCGACGAGGCGTTCGTCGACCTTGCTGCCAGCCCGGTCGACGTGACGTCGGCTGACGTGCTGCAGGCGCTAGCGGCGGACGTCCGCGCCCGGGTCACTCGCGAGACCGGCGGCCTCACCGCATCGGTCGGTCTCGGCAGCTCGAAGTTCATGGCGAAGCTGGCTTCGGAGCTGGCGAAGCCCGACGGCATCCATCTCGTCGTGCCCGGCACCGAGGTGGACCTCATCGCGCCGCTCGCCGTCCGTGCGATCCCGGGAGTGGGCCCTGTGACGGCCGAGAAGCTGGACCGGCTCGGCATCCAGACGGTGGCGGACCTGCGGCGCGCCTCGGTCAACGAGCTCCGCCGCGAGATCGGTCAGGCATGGGCAGGGGAGCTCGCGCGATTGGCGGTGGCCGACGACGACCGGCCTGTCAGTCCGGAGAGGGAGACGAAGTCCATCTCGGTCGAGGACACCTTCGACGTCAACATCGCCGACCTCTCGGTGCTCGAGGCCAAGGTCACCCGGGACGCGATCACTGTGGCCGAACGACTCGCCCGAGCCGGCCTGTTCGCTCGTACAGTCACCGTGAAGATCAAGCTCGGCGACTTCACCGGCCATACCCGGTCCCGTACCCTCCTGGGCGCCGTCGACTCCCCTGAGGTGATCGCGGAGTCGGCACGGCAGCTGCTGCGGGGAGCCGCGGCGCAGGTCGCCCAGGGCGTACGGCTCGTCGGCGTCGGCGTGTCGGGGTTCACCGAGGCGGCCCAGGAAGCGCTGTTCGAGGTGGCGTCATCGAGCCCTGACGAGCTGCGGGTCGACACGGTGACGCCGACCGTACGGCACAGTCACCCGGGCTACCAGACCGGCGAGGACGTCACCCATGACACGTGGGGTCCAGGGTGGGTCTGGGGGAGCGGCCACGGCTGGGTGACCGTCAGGTTCGAGACGGCCGCCTCGACGCGCCCGGGCCCAGTCAAGGCGTTCCGCGTCGCCGACGAGCAGCTCCGTCCGACCCCTGTCCAGGTCCCGGACGAGGTCGACGAGGACCCTGACGAAGCCTGAACCGCCGAAGTTGCGCTCATATGGGCGGTCTCAGTGGCCCTTGAGCGCCGGTCCGCCAAAGTTGCGCTATTGGCGCCTCGATCCGCCTGCATGAGCGCAACTCTGGCGGTTCAAGGAGCTGGGCCCGCCGACCCCTGGATCATCAGCGCAACATTGGCGGTCCAACCACTCAGCATCCCAGGGCTCGTTCGATCCTGTCCATCACCTGGCTCGCCCGCAGCATGACCTCCTTCGGCAACCACCGCACGAAACGCCACCCGTGGTCCCGCAAGTCCTGCTCGCGTTCCTTCTCGGCGACGTAGGCCTTCGGGTCTTCATACTTGACC
>JAYUEA010000263.1:0-5337 GCA_043739465.1 Propionibacteriaceae bacterium | reverse complement strand
GACGTGGCTGATGCCGGAGTAGTAGAACACGAGGTCGCCAGGAGCGAGGTTGGCCAGGCTCACCGGGGTGCCGACGCCGTACTGCGACTGCGACGTGCGCGGAAGGCTGATGCCAGCGCGGGCGTAGGCGACGCTGGTCAGACCCGAGCAGTCGTACGAGTTCGGGCCGGTGCCGCCACGGGCGTAGCTCTTGCCGACCTGCGACAGCGCGAAGTTCAGGGCGATCCCGGCGCGCGCGCTGCCACCCGATGCGGGAGCGGCCACCGTGGTGGTGGGCGCGGTGGTGGGCGCGGTGGTGGGCGCGGCGGTGGGCGCGGCGGTGGGCGCGGCGGTGCGCGTGGCGCTGCGCGAGGTGTCGGTCTGCGTGGCCTGCTGGGCTGCAGCGGCAGCTCGCGCGGCCTCGAGCTCCTTCTTCTGCTGCGCGGTCAGCCTGTCGAGCAGCGCCTGCGCGGCGGCGACCTTCTGGTCGGACTGCTCCTTGAGGTCGGCCAGCGAGGCCTGCTGCGCCTGGATCTGCTTCGTCTCGGCCTCTGCAGCGCGCTGGAGGTCGGCGAGGTCGGCCTGAGCGCTCTGGTAGTCCTGGAGCAGTGCAGAGCTGTTGTCGTTGGCCTTCTTGATGGTCGACAGCCCGCTGAGGAACGACTGCACGTCGTCGGTGACGAGCAGCTGCGTGGTGGTGTCGATGCCGCTGGAGCGGTACTGCTGGAGCGCGATCTGGCCGACCTGCGACTTAAGCGAGGCAACCTTCGTGCCCTGGGTGGCGGAGTCCGCACGTGCCTGGTCGAGAGCCTTCTGGCTCGCCTCGAGCTTGACCTGGACCGAGGTGTACTTCGCGTCGATCTCCGACTGCTGCTGCTCCAGCTGCTCGAGCTGGATGCGGGCCCCGTCGACGGTGGCCGGATCGGCATGCCCGACCCCTGCACCGTTCATCACGAACGCCCCGGCGAGAGCCAGGGTCAACAGACCCAGCCCCGCCTTACGCAACAGCTCACTCATGCGCTTCCCCTCCGAAACCTGACCCAAAGCCTGAGAAAAATCTAAACGACTTTCTCAGAGTTTCCAAGTCTGGGCGGCACGATGGTCTTGGATCCGTCCTTGCAGCATGGGCGAACCGCGCCGCCACAAGGGGCGATGCGTCCTCTCATCGAATGTCGGATGCTGAGACGTGAACGCCCCTTCCCTCAGCCGTACAGGCGGCATGGCTCGTTCGGACGGTCGGGGCTCCCTGGGGAAGCAGGCTTCGGGACGAGGCGGAGCGGCGGCACCATCCCTGACGCAGCCAGCGCGCCGAGCGCCGCCTGCTCTGCCTCGTCGAAAGTCAGCGCGTCGTCGGGAACCCCGAGCAACGCGGAGACGATGCAGTCGGAGCACGCGAGGCCCCGCACTGCACACCGGTCACAGTCGATACACAACCTGGTCATGCAGACACCGTGACAGTGACCTCTGACACTTTCTCGAGGGCTCCTTGTCGGCGTGTCGTACACGCGTACGAAAATCTGTCGGAGCCGGGTGACAACGTGTCCACCATGAGCAGCCAACCTGTCCTCGTCGAGGCGGGCACCCACCTGTCCGACGTCACATTCTGCGTGGTCGACCTCGAGACGACAGGCGGCGCCGAGGACAGCAGCATCACGGAGTTCGGGGCCGTGCGGGTGCGCGCCGGCGAGGTCACCGGTGAGCTGGCGACGCTGGTGAACCCCCACACCCACATCCCTGCTGCGATCGCCGTGCTGACGGGCATCACCAACTCCATGGTGGCCGGCGCGCCGCGGCTCGCCGACGTCATGCCCCAGTTCCTCGAGTTCGCGGCCGGGTGCGTGATCGTGGCTCACAACGCCCCGTTCGACGTGGGGTTCCTCAAGCGCGGGTGCGCTGAGCTCGGCTACGACTGGCCTTCTCCGCCGGTCGTCGACACTGTGGGGCTGGCGCGCAGCGTGATGATGCGCGACGAGGTGCCGAACCACAGGCTCGCGACGCTGGCGCGCCACTTCCGTGCCTCGACCGAGCCGAACCACAGGGCGCTCTCCGACGCCAGGGCGACGGTCGACGTCCTGCACGCCCTCATCGAGCGTGTCGGCAACCTCGGCGTCCACACGCTCGAGGACCTGCTCGAGTGCACGCGGAAGGTTCACCCTGCCCGACGGGCCCGCCGCACCTGGGCGCACGGGGTGCCGGACAAGCCCGGCATCTACTGCTTCGTCACCGAGCGTTCCGACAGCGAGGGTACGAGAAAAGAGGTCCTGTACGTCGGCACGTCGAAGAACCTCAAGCAGAGGGTGCGCTCCTACTTCACGGCGGCCGAGACACGTCCGCGGATCGACGAGATGGTCCGTATCGCCACCGGCGTCGAGACGACCGTGTGCCGCACGCAGCTCGAGGCGCAGGTGCTCGAGCTCCGGCTGATCGCGGCACACTCCCCGCGGTACAACCGGCGCAGCAAGTTCCCCGAACGCGGCACCTGGATCAAGCTGACCACCGAGGCGTTCCCCCGGTTCTCGCTGGTGCCCAGGGTCCTCGACGACGGCGCCCTCTACCTCGGCCCTTTCCGTCGACGTGCAAGCGCTGAAGAGGCCCTGCTCGCGATCTACGACGCCTGCCCGGTGCGTCGCTGCACGCTCCGGCTGTCCGCACGTACGGCACGCACGGCGTGCGCCGTCGCCGAGCTCGGTCACTGCTGCGCGCCGTGCGAGCTGGAGGCGGGGGCCTCCGCCTATGAGGAGGTGGTCGCCACGGCGCGCGCCATCCTCGACGGCGACGTGCGGGACGTCGTGGCCGCTGGGGAGAAGCGCCTGTTGCGGCTCGTCGCGGAGCAGCGTTTCGAAGAGGCGGCCATGGTGCACCGCCGTCTCGAGAGCTTCCACCACGGGATCCGCCGGCACCACCGCGTCAGCGCCCTGGCCGCCTGTCCCCAGATCGTGGCGGCGCGGCCCCGTGTCGACGGGTGGGAGATCCACGTCATCCGTTACGGGAGGCTGGCGGCAGCGGAGACCTCCAGCCGAGGTGACGACGCCCGCGCCATCGCCGAGTCCGCGGCGAAGGGCGCCCAGTCGGTCGCGCGTCCCGTGCCGCCCCTACCGGCGGCCACGATCGAGGAGACGGAACGGATCGCCGACTGGCTCGAGTCGGACGGCGTCAGGATCATCGAGATCGACGGCGACTGGTCCATGCCCCTCCACCTCGGCCACCGGCTGGAACGGCTCGGCCTCGCCGCGACGGACGATGCGTCGCTCATCGAGACCGCGCCGGCCTCGTACGACCCTGTCCTCACTCCCACAGGGCTCACGCTGGTTAGGATGCCGACATGATCACAGCGATTGTCTTCGTGGAAGCCGCCGTGGACCGCATCCCGGAGGTGGCCACCGCGATCGCCGAGATCGAGGGCGTCTCCGAGGTCTACTCCGTCACCGGCCGCATCGACCTCATCGCGCTGGTCCGCGTGCGCTCGCACGACGAGGTGGCCGACGTGGTCGCCGACCGCCTCAACAAGGTGGACGGCGTGAAGAGCACCGAGACCCACATCGCGTTCCGTGCCTATTCTCGTCACGATCTCGAGGCCGCGTTCTCGCTCGGCGTCTGAGTCGCAGGCCTCACCGGCGCCGACCTGGTCACGGCGTGGCCCGTGGCTCGCCGTGGCCGTCGCCTCCGCGACGCCCTGACCCCCGACGCCGAAGAGCCGCCCCATCATAGGGACGGCTCTGTGGCGCTACAGGCGGTGGTGTCAGGCCACGGTCAGCGACTCGATGACCACGGGTTCGGCCGGACGATCCGTCCGATCGACCTTCGTGGTGGCGATCGCGTCGACGACCTTCTGGCTGGCCAGGTCGGTCACCTCGCCGAAGATCGTATGGCGCCGGTTGAGGTGCGGCGTCCTGCCGACGGTGATGAAGAACTGCGAACCGTTCGTGCCGGGCCCCGAGTTGGCCATGGCCAGCAGGTAGGGACGGTCGAAGCCGAGCTCGGGGTGGAACTCGTCGGCGAACGTATAACCCGGTCCGCCGCGACCGCTGCCCTCGGGGCAGCCGCCCTGGATCATGAAGCCGTCGATGACCCGGTGGAACACCAGGCCGTCGTAGTAGTTGCCGGTCGTCTTGGCGCCGGTCTTCGCGTCGAGGTATTCCTTCGTCCCCGTCGCGAGTCCGACGAAGTTCGCCACCGTCTTGGGCGTCTTGGTGTCGAACAACTCGATGACGATGTCGCCCCGGTTGGTATGCAGTGTCGCCGTGCTCACGCGTGTCCTCTCTCTTGGTCAGCACCACACCGTACCCGGACTGAGCCCTCAAGGTGACCGCAGGCCCTGGGAGGTCTACCCCCTGGCCGCTACGGTGGGTGCAGGTCTCCTGTCCAGGAGACGTTTCCGATATCCGGAAGGACAATGATGTTTCGCAAGCAGACCTTGCGCGAAGCCGCCGCAGAGACGACTCACACGGCCGCTGAACGGGGAGCCGCTGCCCTCGATGCCGCCATCGAGCGCATTCAGCCGCTCCTCGAGCAGGCCGCTGAACGGGTCGGCCCCATTGCTGAGGACGCCAAGAAGCGGGCCGAGGACGCTCGGAGCGCAGCAGCCAAGTACGCAGCCGACACGCTCGACTCCGTACAGCCGCGGCTCAACGAGGCCCTCGACAGGGTGACACCCGCCGTCGAGAGGGCGCAGAAGGCAGTACAGAACGACCTGATCCCCAAGCTCATCCAGCTCCTTCACGAGGCCGCCGAGCACCCAGCAGTGGCCGGTGTCCTCGAGGATGCGCGCGATGCCGCCGCGGAGATCGAGAGCCGTGGACAGGCCACGCTGGCTGCGGTGAAGGGCGAGCTCGAGCTCCCCCGGAAGTCGAAGGGCAAGACCTTCCTCAAGGTCGCTGCCGTCAGCGCCCTGCTCGCGGCCGCGGGCATCGCGATCAAGACGTTCCTCGGCTCGAAGGACTCGGGGTGGGCGCCTCACGAGCCCAGCCCGGCCTACACGTACACCGACACCCCCACCCCTAAGGACCCGGAGCCCGAGGATCCGCAGGACGACCTCGACGATGACCTCGACGATGACCTCGAGGACGACAGCGTCGATTCCGAGGTCACGGAGGCCACCGAGGCCGCCGCGCCGAAGACGTTCGGCGAGGGTTCGTACATCGGTACGGAGCCGCCGGAGGGTTACACGATCAAGGGCAACGATCGCTCGATGAAGTACCACGTGCAGGAGTCCGGCGGGTACGAGCGGACCAACGCCGACGTGTGGTTCAACAGCGAGGAGGCGGCGCAGGCCGCCGGGTTCGCGCGCGCACAGCGCTGACCTGGCTGCAGGCGGTGGGTGCCTTCGGGCGCCCACCGCTTCTGTGTTCAGGCGAACAG
>JAYUEA010000262.1:0-1735 GCA_043739465.1 Propionibacteriaceae bacterium | reverse complement strand
CGTCCTTGAAGTTGCGCGCAGAACGAGCGAGCTCGTCGCCGAAGATCTGGGCGTTGTACGTGTCCGAGGGCGGGAAGTGCGTGAAGATCCGGGTGCCGTCGATGCCCTCCCAGCGGAACGTGTGGTGGGGGAAGACGTCGGTGGTGTTCCAGCTCATCTTCTGGCTCATGAACCAGCGGCCCTCGGCGAGCCTGCAGATCTGCGGCAGCGCGCCGGAGTAGCCGAACGTGTCCGGCAGCCAGACCTCGTTCACCTCCACGCCGAGCTCGTCGGCGAGGAACCTCTTGCCGTACGTGAACTGGCGGACCATCGCCTCACCGCCCGGCAGGTTCGAGTCGCACTCGACCCACATGCCGCTGACGGGCGCCCAGTTGCCCTTGGCGATCGTGTCCTTGATGCGGCGGAAGACCTCTGGGTAGTGGTCGCGCATCCACTCGTACTGCTGCACCTGGCTGCACGCGAAGACGAGCTCCGGGTAGTCCTCGGCGAGCGTCGCGACGTTGGAGAAGGTACGGGCGCACTTGCGCATGGTCTCCCGGATCGGCCACAGCCAGGCGGAGTCGATGTGGGCGTGGCCTACGGCGGAGATGGTGTGTTCTCCTGCGTGCGCCGGGGCGGCCAGGGCGGGGGCGAGGGCGGCGCGCGCTGCGGCCGCGGACCCTGCCACGTCCCGTACGTCCAGGGCGTCGAGCGCCTTCTCGATCGCGGCGTTGATCTGGGCCTTGCGCGGTCCCTGCGGCAGCTCGCCCTGCAGCTCGTTGAGGACGGCGAGGTCGAGGTCGAGGGAGTACACCTGCTCGTTCAGCTCGGCGAGCTCGGCGACCCGGAACGTGTAGATAGGCGCGTTCGGCGTCGTGTCGAGGTCGGAGTACGTGGTGTCGGCATTGTTGTGCACGGGCGGGTTCGAAGCCGCCTCGAGGTAGACCGTGCACGTCTCTCCGGGCGCCAGGTCGGGCAGCGGCAGGTACGCGTTGAGCGGGTTGAGGCCCTTGAGCGGCAGCCCATCGACGCTCCAGAAGAGGCCTTCGGCCTGGAACCCCGGGCTGTGCTGGCTGAAGCCCGGGTCGATCACGAGCTCCCAGCGGCCGGTCGCATCGACCGGCTTGGTGACCGTGATCCGGAACCAGGACGTCGACCAGCCGCGACCCCAGGGGCTGCCGAGTACGAAAGGTACGAAGTCGCCGCCGGTGGCGTCGGCGAAGCTCTCGGGCTCGCCGGGCAGGTGGTTCACGGACAGTGCCGCCGGCACGCGGCGGCCGTACACATGGTCCTTGATGCGCGCGTGGGTCTTGGCGGTACGGGCTGGGAGCGAGGCGAGCTGAGTATGCACGGGCTCGATCCTGGCACCACAGCGCAAGCACGTCACGGTGTGGCCGAAGGTTGCGGCCTACAACGCCGCGGCGACCTCCGTGGCCTGGCGGATCGCGCGCTCCGCGTCGAGCTCGGCGGCGACATCCGCGCCTCCGACCAGCGTGGCCGGGATACCAGCGGCGAGCAGCACGTCGTACAGGTCGCGCTGCGGCTCCTGGCCAGTACAGACCACGATGGTGTCGACCTCGAGTGTTGTGGGCTGACCCTCCACGATGAGGTGGAGACCTGCGTCGTCGATGCGCTCGTACGTGGCGCCGCTGACCAGCTTCACGCCCCGCTGCGCGAGGACGGCGCGGTGGATCCAGCCGGTCGTACGGCCGAGGCCGGCGCCGACGGGGGTGGTGCGGCGCTGGACGAGATGTAC
>JAYUEA010000261.1:0-5346 GCA_043739465.1 Propionibacteriaceae bacterium | reverse complement strand
GCAGCCGTGGCCGCCGTCGTGGTCGTGCTGGTCGACTGTGACGTGGTGGCGGACGCCGCCGAGGTGCTCGTGGCAGACGTGGCCGAGGCCGTGGCCGTGGAGGTGCTAGCAACCGGAATCGCGCTCGTCGTCGCCGACGATCCCGCGGAGAAGGTGAGGTCGACCCAGTACTGGCTGGCGTGCCACGAGCTGCTCGGGAAGGAGCTGCTGGACCCGTACGCATAGACGCCGATGTTGGAGGAGGCGACCGACAGGTTCGGCGACGCGGAGGCTCCGGAGAACCACTCCGTGGCGGTGTAGCGGCCGTAGGGGCTGTAGTACGACACCACGTAGGTCGCGCCTGCGCTGAGCTTGACCGGCGCGCTCAGGGACGCGGTCTGCCAGCCGGAGCCGGTCTCGCCGGAGAAGGTCGCGCGGGCGAGGAGGTCGCCTGTGCTGCTCCAGAGGCTGCCGGTGTGCGTGCCCATGTTCGCAGCGGTCTTGTAGAAGCGGATGCCGGTGGCCTGGCCGTTCGTGACCGCCGTGAAGCGGGTGCCTAGCTCGACAGCTCCGGTGTCGCTGTCCACGGCTGCCGGGACGGGGGCGGCGCTTCCCCAGATGGTCTCCGGGGTGGCCGCGCTGGCCACGGCCACGGACCAGAGGGACGCGCTGCTGGCGGCCAGGGCCAGTGCAGTGACGACGGTCACCGCCCAGGGGTTGGTTGACCGGATGGCGCGCGACGGCCTGGGGCCGAACATGCGCAGTAGGGAAATCATGGGTGAAGCCTCTCGATCGTCAACGAACTGGGGGTATTCAGTTGTCTCCGCCGAAGGGGCAGAGCTGTGGCACCGGTTAGGCCCCTCGAAGGAGGCAGCGGTTGCGTACCCTCGTCATGGCAACGAGCGACTGGCGTGGCATCACGCTGGGTCAGTAGCCCACTAGTAAACCTGACAGATACCTGAGATTCTCTCAGACAAACCACAGAAGTCCAAACTGGTGATGGCATCAGCGGCATTCCCAGCCGTTGACGATGGGGTTGTTGCCGTCGAGGTTCTGCCCTGTCTCCAGGAGCACGTTGCCGCTACGGCGCCAGCCGTCGGACGGCGCACCTCGGGTGAACCAGACGCCCCAGTTGCCGACGCATGCGTACCGCGAGTTGGAGAAGCGGTTGTCGGTGAAGGTGATGTTCGTCACCGTGTAGCCACCGGCGGGGCTGCTCTCCGAAGGGTTGTAGTCCTCGGCGTAGATCGAGAAACCACCGCCCTGGATGAGATTGTTGGACACGGCGATGTTCGCGGCGCTCTTGCGACCGTTCCAGATGGCGATGGCCGAGGTCTGGTCCTGGGCGACATCGAAGGTGTTGTGCCTGATGACACCATTCTTCGCGCCTTCGGTCTGGTACCCGTCCACGTGCCCGTTGGCCGCCAGGGTCGTGAAGTTGTGGAGCCAGTTGTCGGCGATCGTGAAGTTGTCGCCGGTGCCGTCGACGCCCACCGTGGAGGCCCACGAGAAGATGCCGTCGTTGACGCCGGTGCACTCGTTCGCAGTGGCGACCATGGAGGCGCCTTCGTGCCAGATGCAGGTGTGCGTCGCGTTCTGGCCGTCGAGCACGTTGTGGTCGACCGTGGCGCTCGCTCCGTTGAGGATCTTCACCACGCCGGTGCCGTTGACGCCGCCCGCGCTGTTGGTGATCCAGCTGTTGCGGATGACGACGTTCTTCGCATTGACCGTGACGCCGCCGCTGATCCGGTAGCCGTCGATGACGGTGCCGTCGACGGAGACCGTCAGGCCGCCTGTCACCGTATTCGAGAAGGCCTGCCCGTCCGGGTAGCCGGTGTTGCCTGCACCGGCCCATCCGCAGGCCACGAGGTTGCTCCACACCGCGGACGTCTTGCACAGGGCCGGCGGCGGGGTGGTGGCCGTCGGCGTCGTTGGCGCAGCGGTGGTCATCCTCGGGGTCGCGGCGGTGACCCTGACACCCGCAGGAGCGGTCGACGTCGTGCTGCTCGTCGTCCCGCCGGCAGCCGTGACCGTCGTGGTGGTCGGCGTCGGGGTGGGTGTCACGGTCGGCGTCAGGGTGGGCGTGACGGTCGGCGTCAGGGTGGGTGTGACGGTCGGCGTCGTCGAGGTGCTCGGCGCGGCTGTGGAGGCGGACGGCGAGGTGGCCGCGGACCCGCTCGCGGTGAACGTCACGTCAACCCAGTACTGGCTGGAGTTCCAGGTCCGGGTCGGGAAGGCGCTGCTGGAGCCGTACGCGTAGACGCCGGCGTTCGAAGACGGCACCTTCAGGTTCGGCGACACGGAGCCTGCGGAGAACCACTGGGTGTAGGCGTAGCGGCCGTACGAGCTGTGGTACGACACTACGTAGCTCGTGCCTGCGACGAGGTTGACCGGCGTGCTGAGGGCCGCGGTCTGCCAGCCGGAGCTGGTCTCGGAGGAGAAGGTGACGCGGGACAGGAGGATGCCCGAGCTGCTCCAGAGGCTGCCCGTATGGGTCCCCTGGTTCTCGGCGGTCTTGTAGAAGCGGACCCCCATGGCCCGCCCGTTGGTCACCGCCGTGAAGCGGGTTCCGAGCTCGACGGCGCCGGTATCGGTGTCCACCGATGCCTGGCCAGGGGCGTTGCTTCCCCAGATCGTCTCCGGTGTTGCGGCGTTGGCGGTGGTCGCCGACCAGGCGGCTGCACTGGTGGCGATCAGGGTCACGGCGGTGGCCAGCGCCACACGGACCCTTCTGGCCTTGGGGCTCACGGAGCGCTCAAGGGAGCTCATGAGGACTACCTCTCGTTCACGAGAGACCTCGTCCGTCAGCAGTGGATGGCACTGGCGTGCTCCAGGGGGTCTGGAACTGAGAATCCCTCAGGAAATTCACAGTTAGGGTAAGGCCGCGCGCGTGGATTCGCCAACTTCTTGACAACTTTGTCATCATTGTGCTCTGCAACTTCTGTCCCCGAGCGCCAAGATCCTTACGAAGGCTACGAAGGCTACGAAGGGGCTACGAAGTCACGTAGACGAGCACGTGAGCGGGAATTGTGAGAATACTCAGCCAGGAGGGGTCCCCGTCCCAGCGAAAACCTCAGACGACCGGCGAACCGTCCTCGTCCCAGACGTTGCGAGCCCACTCGTTCCCGGCTCCCTGAGGGTCGAAAGCCGACAACGGCCCGTACGACCCCCCGGTCGGGAAGTACAGCTTGGAGATCCTGTTGCCGATGATCTTGATGTCGTGGGTGACGCCGAAGCGGCGGTTGTCGCCCGCGTAGATCGTGTAGCCGCCCCCGGCCAGGAGGTTCCCCGTGATCAGCCGGTCGGCTTCGACGCCGAAGTCCTGGAACAGCCCGATCGCGTCGGTCTGGTCGAACGGGTTGAGGACGGTGTTGTGCTCGATGACGAGGCGCTGGCGGGAGCCGTTGGACGTGATCCCGTTGACGTGGTCGCCCGTGGTCATCCCGAGGTCATGGATGTAGTTGTCGCGGATCAGGCCTGACCCGATCTGGATTCCGGTGCTCGTGCCGGCGATGTCGTTGGCCGTCACGGAGGTTCCGATGGCGTCTCCGTAGATGTCCTTGATGCCGACCAGCAGACGAGGGGACAGGCCCGCCGCGCCGATCGTGTTGCCGGCGATGGTCGCGTTGGTCGTGTGCCGCAGGGCCACGCCCCAGGTCTCGCCGGACGAGAGGATCACGTTGTCGCGGACCGTGACATCCTTGCCGGTCACGTCGATGGGACCGCTCACCTCCAGCTGCTCGACCACCGCACCGTGACCGGTCACCTGCAGCCACCCTCGCGGGTCCCAGGTCCAGCCGGGACCGCTGGTGAGGTCCTGCGGGACCCGCCTCAGCGCCGTACGTTCCCGGACGCCGGTGGTCGTGGCATCCGGGTAACCGCACCTGCTGGGGCTGATGACGCAGCCCGTGCGGGTCGGGGAGTACGAGGGCAGTGTCGGGTCGGGGACCGTGGGAGCGTCGGCTCGTGCTCCGCAGCCGACCAGCAGCAGTCCAAGGGCGGCCACGCCCCACTGCTTCAGGACGCGTCGCGCCCTAGCATGGGCGGCATGACCAGCGGCCCGCGTCCCGTCAGCGTCGTGGTTCCTGCGCACAACGAGTCTGCGGGCATCCGGAGAGTGCTCGTCCTGCTGACATCTGGGGATGAATCCAGGGACGTCGAGGTGATCGTCGCGTGCAACGGGTGCACCGACGACACCGCCCAGGTGGCCAGGGAGTTCGAGCGCGTGCTGGTGCTCGAGATCCCCGAGGCGTCCAAACGGCTCGCGATGAGGGCCGCCGACGAGGTCGCGACCCATGGTGTCCGCGCCTATCAGGACGCCGACGTCGCGGTCAGTCGCCAGGACCTGCTGGCCCTTGTGGACGCTCTCGACGACACCACGATCGCCACCGGGCCGGAGCGTCGGGTGGCGCTCGGCGCCTCCTCCTGGGCGGTGCGCTGGTACTACGACGTCTGGCAGCGACTCCCCTCGGTGCGCGAGGGTCTCTTCGGCCGCGGCCTGATCGTCCTCGCTCCCGAGGCCGCCGAGCGGGTACGCGCCGTGCCGCTCGTGATGTCCGACGACCTGGCCATCTCCGAGGCGTTCACGCCGCAGGAGCGCAAGGTGGTCCCTGGCACCTTCGCCACCATCAATGCCCCTCGTACGGTCCGGGACCTGATCCGCCGCCGCATCCGCATCGCCACCGGCAACAGCCAGCTCGACCAGCTGGGCATGCGGTCCTCTGTGGCCCGCACATCGGTCAAGGACCTGCTCCGGATCGCCTCCGGATCGCCCGCGCTCGTCGCCAAGGTCGCGGTTTTCGTGGCCATCACCAGCGTCGGACGCATCCTCGCCAGGCAGCGGCTGAGACGTGGCGACTACACCACCTGGTCGCGCGACGAGAGCAGCCGAAGCTGACGCTCTCATGAGCGCCACTGCTCGATGAGCTCGAGGAGCTCGTTGGCCCGACATGACCAGTCGAAGGCTTCGACCGTACGACGTATGTCCTCCCGATCCACGGGCGCCAACGCGTCCCGGGTGGCGTCGGCGAACTGTTCTGGCGTCGCCGCCACATGGACGAAACGACGGTCGAAGCCGGTGACGGGAGCCACCTCCGTACAGACGACGGGTATCCCGGCGGCCAGGTACTCGAGCGTCTTCAAGGGGAAGCTCCGGCGGTTGAACGTCGAGTCGGCGTACGGGGTGAGCCCCACGGACAGGCACCTGAGGTAGCCCGGCACCCGCTCGGACGGTACACGGTCGACCCACTGGACGCCGTCCCGCTCGACGAAGCGTGCGAACGCGGCGTCGGCCTCCGACGAGGAGAAGCTCCGCGGCCCGACGAGTAGCAGGCTGATCCCACGTCGCTGAACCGCTGACAGCATCTC
>JAYUEA010000260.1:0-1738 GCA_043739465.1 Propionibacteriaceae bacterium | reverse complement strand
TCGTCGCGCGAGCGACCACCTGAGCCGTCAGGCCGGCGCCGTCGAGCACCTGGTCCCGCGTGCCATGCGGCAGGAAGTCGTGCTCGATCCCGAACTGCCGCACGATCACCGGACGCTCCGACGAGGCAACTGCTGCGGCGAGCCGCGCGCCGAGGCCGCCGCCCACGACTGCATCCTCGATGGTGATGACGAACTCGTGATCGCCGGCGAGACGTACGAGCTCGGGGTTGACCGGGAGTGCCCACACCGGGTCGACGACGGTGGCCGCGATGCCCTGCTGGCTGAGCCGACGGCCGACCTCGAGGGCCAGGCCGACAAGCTGTCCGTAGCCGACCACGAGCACGCGCGGATCCGGCTCAGCGGCCAGGACGTCGATGCCGCCGACGCTCCGGATCGCCGGGATGTCGTCCGGGATGTGCTCCCTGGAGTAGCGGATCACCGTCGGCGCGTCATCGACGTGCACGGCCTCCTCCAGGGCGCGACGCAGCCGCGTGCCGTCCCGGGGCTCCGAGAGCCGCAGGCCAGGGACGACCGCAGCAATGGTGTGGTCCCAGACCCCGTGGTGGCTGGCGCCGTCCGGCCCGGTGACGCCACCGCGGTCGAGCACGATAGTGACGCCGAGGCGGTGCAGCGCGACGTCCATCAGCAGCTGGTCGAAGGCGCGGTTGAGGAACGTCGAGTAGAGCGCGATGACCGGGTGCATCCCGGCCATGGCGAGGCCCGCAGCTGACGTGACCGCGTGTTGCTCGGCGATGCCGACGTCGAACGTCCGTGACGGGTAGGCGGCCTGGAACGCACCGAGTCCCGTCGGGTGGAGCATGGCGGCCGTGATCGCGACGATCTTCGGGTCCTTGGCAGCGAGCCGTACGAGCTCGTCGCCGAACACCTCGGTCCACGACGCCGCCGTCGGAGTGCTCAGCGGTTCCCCGGTGTGCTCGTCGATCTTGCCGACGCTGTGGAAGCGGTCCTCGTCGTGGTCCTCCGCGGCCTTGAAGCCGCGACCCTTGATCGTGATGGCGTGGACGATGACCGGGCCGCCGAACCGCTTGGCCCGCGCCAGTGCGGTCTCGAGGGCGCCGATGTCATGGCCGTCGATCGGGCCGAGGTACTTCATCCCGAGGTCGGAGAACAGGCCCTGAGGCGCGAGGACGTCCTTGATGCCGCTCTTCAGACCGTGCAACAGGTCGTACGCCGGCCTGCCGACGATCGGCGTGTTCGAGACGGTCGTCTTGATCATCCTCAGCATCGGTTCGTACCGCTTGTCGGTGCGCATGGCCGACAGCTGGTTCGCGATGCCACCCACCGTCGACGTGTACGAGCGGCCGTTGTCGTTGACGACGATCACGAGCGGCAGGTCGGTGTCGGCAGCGATGTTGTTGAGCGCCTCCCAGGCCATACCGCCCGTCAGGGAGCCGTCCCCGACCACGGCCACGACGGTGCGCTGGCTCTCGCCCTGCAGCCGGAACGCCTTCGCGATCCCGTCGGCCCAGGAGAGCGCCGCTGACGCGTGCGAGCTCTCGACCCAGTCGTGCTCCGACTCAGCGCGGCTCGGGTAGCCCGACAGGCCGCCCTGCTGGCGCAGCGTGGGGAACTGGTCGCGGCGGCCGGTCAGGATCTTGTGGACGTAGGTCTGGTGGCCGGTGTCGAAGATGATCGGGTCCTGCGGGGAGTCGAACACCCGGTGCAGGGCGATGGTCAGCTCCACGACACCGAGGTTGGGGCCGAGGTGACCGCCTGT
>JAYUEA010000259.1:0-1742 GCA_043739465.1 Propionibacteriaceae bacterium | reverse complement strand
GAGAGCCGCCTGTACATCGCGTTCCAGGATCCGCCCGCACGGGCGGATCCTGGAACGCGATGTACAGGCGGCTCTCGCCTCCGGCCCCGGCCTGACGGCCGGTGCCCGCGGCTCGGACGTCTCGCTGGAAACCTCCGGCACCGGCATCGGCGGCCGTGTCACGACCGCCGACCTCGCTGCCTCGACGACGCAGCCGGCTTCCACGGCGCCCGCCGTCGATGCCACCCCGGCGCCGGTCGCCCCGCACGTCGAGGGCGACTTCACGGACACCCCGCTCAAGGGCATCCGCAAGCTGATCGCCGACCGCATGAGGGACTCGCTGGCGGTCTCGGCGCAGCTCTCCTACGACATGTCGGCGTCGGCCGAGGTGCTGCTCGCGCTGCGGGCCCGCCTCAAGGCGACCGACCCGTCGCTCGGCCTCAACCTCGTGACCATCGGCGACCTCGTCGGTCTCGCGACGGCCAAGGTGGTCCGGAACCACCCGAACCTCAACGCCCACCTGCTCGACGGGACGCTGCGGAGCTTCGCAGACGTCCATCTGGGAATGGCGGTCGACACACCGCGCGGCCTCATGGTGCCGACGATCCGGAACGCCGGCGCGATGGGTCTCCGCGAGTTCGCGGCCACCACCAAGGACCTCGCCGTACAGTGCCAGTCGGGCAAGATCAGCCCAGACCTGCTGTCCGGCGCCACGTTCACATGCACGAACCTCGGCTCCTTCGGGATCACGAGCTTCACGCCGATCGTCAACCTGCCGCAGACCGGCATCCTCGGCATCAACGCGATCGTGCCCGCCGCGACGATCGACTCCGACGGCAACATCGGCGTCGAACGCCGGATCTCGTTCTCGCTGACCGCCGACCATCAGGTCGTCGACGGCGCGGACGCCGCGCGCTTCCTGCGTGACCTGACGACCGCGATCGCCACCATCGACATCTTCCTGATGGCCTGAGCATGAGCGACTACGACGTCATCGTCATCGGCGGCGGTCCCGGCGGCTACCTGGCCGCCGAGCGTCTCGGCCATGCCGGCAAGAAGGTGCTGCTCGCCGAGAAGGAGTTCGTCGGCGGCACCTGCCTCAACGTGGGCTGCATCCCGACGAAGAGCCTGCTGAACTCGGCGAAGCTCTACGAGCATGCGCTGCACTCGGCTCAGTACGGCGTCGCGGCCGACAACGTCTCGTACGACTGGGCGAAGGTCCAGGCCTGGAAGGGCGAGGTCGTCAAGACCCTCGTCGGCGGCGTGACCCAGATGCTCAAGCGCCTGAAGGTCGAGATAGTCTCCGAGCTCGCCACGCTCGTCGCGCCTGGTGTCGTCGAGATCGGCGGGGTCCGCAAGACCGCCGACCACGTCATCCTGGCCACCGGTTCCGTGCCCGTCATGCCCCCGATCCCGGGTGCCAGGGACAACGCCAAGGTCGTCGACTCGACCGGCCTGCTGGCGGTGCCCGAGGTCCCGAAGCGCCTCGTCGTCATCGGCGGGGGAGTGATCGGCATCGAGTTCGCGAGCCTGTTCGCCACCCTGGGCAGCGAGGTGACGGTCGTCGAGATGATGCCCGAGATCCTGCCCTTCATGGACGCCGACCTCGCCATGACCGCGCGCCAGTCGATGCCAGGCATCAGGTTCCGGCTGAGGTCCACAGTCGAGGCCATCGAATCCAGCACCGTCGTGTTCACCCCCGAGGGCGGTGCGCAGGAGCGCGTCGAGGGCGACCTCGTGCTCATGGCGGTCGGCCGGCGCGC
>JAYUEA010000258.1:0-1747 GCA_043739465.1 Propionibacteriaceae bacterium | reverse complement strand
CGTGCGTCCACATCCCCTGGATGATCGCACGAGGGAACCCGAAGGCCTTGCCGCCGAGCGCCGAGGTGTGGATGGGGTTCATGTCGCCGGACACCCGCGAGTACTGGCGGCCGAGACTCGCCGGCAGCCGCCAGACCGCGTCGGCGTCCAGCTCCACGTCGGACGGCAGCCGCACCCCGTCTGGCTGGTCCTCGGCCAGCATCCCAGGCAACGTGGCATCCCTCACCAGGTAGGCCGACACCCCCCGCCACACCAGCTCGTCGCCGACGTGCGCCTCGCCGATCATGTCGATCAGCACGCCGCGACGGTGCTCGCGCGAAGGCCCGTACGAGCTCGTCAGCCGCAGCCGTTCGCCCACGGAGACGGGACGCAGCAGGCTCATCGAGTTCGTGACATGCACGATCCCGGCGAGCGCGAACGGTGAGTCCGGCGCCGACAGCAGCACCATCTGCAGCGGGAACACCAGGACGTGGATCCACGTCGCCGGTACGAGATCGCGCACGCCGAAGCCGCACACCCGGTCGTACCTGGCCAGCCGGCCCGCATCTTGCGTCGTCGACAGCTCGACCACACGATCCGGCAGCACCTGCGGACGTCGCCCGGACACCTTCCGTACGACCCCTCGCGCCATCGAGGAGACCAGCAGCGGCCCCATGTTCGGGGACGCCTCGAGCACCACACGCTCCGTCATGAGAACCTCCTACTGCCCGACCAGAGCCTGGCCGCAGACCCGTACGACCTGGCCGGAAACGGCTGCTGATGCGGGGTCGGCCAGGTACGCGATCGTCTCGGCCACGTCGACCGGCTTGCCGCCCTGCGCCAGGCTGTTGGAGCGGGAGAAGATCATGCGCTGCAGGTACGGGATCGCGGCGGTCATGTCCGTCTCGATGAACCCCGGCCCGACCGCGTTGATCGTGATCCCGCGCTCGGCCAGCACCGGCGCCTGCGCGCGGACCAGCCCCACGATCGCCGCCTTCGTCAGCGCGTAGTTGGCCTGGCCCTTGTTGCCCGCGATGCCGGAGGTCGAGGAGATGCCCACGATCGAGCCGCCGTCGGCGAGCCCGCCGGGACGCCCGTCCAGCAATGCCGCGTTGATGCGCAGCTGCGCCGCGAGGTTCACCTCGATCACCGCAGCCCAGGCTTTCTCGTCGAGGTTGGCGAGCATCCGGTCGCGCGTGATGCCGGCGTTGTGGACGATCCCGTACAGGTGCGCGTCCTGTCCGTACCGGCCCGCCACGTGCGCCGCGATCCGCTCTCCGGCATCGGCCACCGTGATGTCGAGCTGGAGCGTCGTGCCGTGGATCTCGTTGGCGACCTTCGCGAGCGCCTCGCCCGACGCGGGCATGTCGATGCAGACGACCGTGGCGCCGTCGCGGGCGAACGTCCGCGCGATGGCCGCACCGATGCCGCGAGCTGCGCCGGTGACGGCGACGATGCGCCCCCGGTACGGGAACGTGGAGCGAGCGTCCTCGGCGTCCACCGACGCGACGCCAACCCGCCACGACTGCCCGTCCACATAGGCCGACCGCCCCTCGAGCAGGAACCGCATCGTCGAGGCCAGAGCGTCGGGCGTGGTGCCCTCGGCCACCCAGACGAGGTTAGAGGTCGCGCCGCCGCGCAGCTCCTTGGCGACGGTGCGGTTCAGGCCGTCGAGGCCCTGGGCGAGGATGCGCGGCTCCAGGTCCGTGTACGACTCGGGCTCGCGCGCCACGATGATGACCCGTCCGCTCCGCTCGAGGCCTCGCAT
>JAYUEA010000257.1:0-1755 GCA_043739465.1 Propionibacteriaceae bacterium | reverse complement strand
AGGATCGCGATCGTCGCCGCCGTGACGAGCACCATGGCCAACGCGGCCGCGAACAGCGTCGCCGCGCCACGATCCGTACGCGATCGTCGCCTGGAAGTGTTC
This sequence comes from Propionibacteriaceae bacterium, assembly GCA_043739465.1. Classification (GTDB taxonomy): domain Bacteria; phylum Actinomycetota; class Actinomycetes; order Propionibacteriales; family Propionibacteriaceae; genus Fen-668. Next base: position 1,653 of record JAYUEA010000257.1, on the reverse strand, counting down.
ATCCCGACACTCCGGGTTCGAGAACGGCCGTGGACTCGGCGGACAGGGCCATCGTCATCCTGCTGCCGGGAAGGATCGCTGCCGTGACCTCGACCCGCACCGTGACGCGGGTGGTCGTGGTGGTCACGATGACGGTGCTTCCCAGCGGTACGTGCGTCTTGGCCTCGGCCACACCAATAGCGTCGTCGCGCGAGTACTGCCGCGCTATCGCCGCAGCCGCGTCGACGCACTGCACCTGCTCGAGCACGAGGCCGACAGCAGAGACCAGCACCGCCAAGAGCGCCACCAGCCCCAGCGACGCGAAGGCCGCCTCGACCGTCACGGCCCCTCGTTCTGATTGACCAGCCATGTGTGTCCTCCCTCCCCGGGTGGGTCCGGCGGCCAATGGCCGCCGGCCACACCCATGAGGTCGTGGCTCAGAGAGAGCCGAAGTGGCTGAGGACCAGCTTGATGATCGCGAGGATGATCGCGAGCAGCTGGTTGCGGAGCTGTTCGTCGGTGAGGATCTTCAACAGCAGGCCGCCGAAGGTGATCGTGCCGACGGTCAGCAGCGCGTACTCCGCGGAGACGGCCCCGCGGTCGAGGAGTCGGCGACGCGCCGTGCGCTGGGGCGCCGCCTGGGTGACAACGAGATCGGACATATGAGCTTCCTTCCGTTCGGGGCGCCGGATCGCGCCTCACTTGTGACCATGCGCACCCAGCCCTGTTTTCGCCAGCGGATGTCGCGGCTGTGGACAGTCCTTGCGCTGTGGACAAGTCACCGCAGAAGCGTCGTCAGGACGCCCGCGATGACCGGCACCACACCGACCAGGAAGAACGCGGGGAGGTAGCAGACCGACACCGGCACGATCGTGCGTACGCCCACGGCCTTGGCGCGCGCGATAGCCGCGGCTTGAGCGGCGGCGCGCGCTGACTCCGCGTGACGCGCGAGCATCCCGCCGACCGAGGTGCCGGCATCCGCGGCCCTTGCGAGGTCCCGAGCTACCGGACCAAGCACCTCGTCGGACCGCAAGGAGCCCCATGCGTCGCCGTCGCCGAAGCCTGCCGCTGCGTGCGAGACCACCGTCCCCAGCCGGTCCCCCAAGAGGCCCCCGACGGCACCCGCGACCGCTGCCGTCGCTGTCCGGAGCGGCATGCCAGCCACCACACACGCCGACAGGAGGTCCAGCGCAGCGGGCAGCTCGGCCACCAGGTGGGCGCGTCTGGCAGCGGCGCCGTTGGTCTCCAGGCGACCGAGTCCCCAGAACACGAACAGCCACACCGGGAGCGACATCACGAGAGCCGCGCTGGTCCCCACCAGGATCGAGACGACGAGCGCGACTCCCGACGCAGCGATAGCTCGCGCTCGGGCTTGAAGGGCCGCTGGTCGTGCACGCAGCCATGCGGGCAGCGCCACCGAAGGCGGCGACGTGAGCCGGCTCAACGGGTCGGGTGGCCAACCCAGCTGCACGACAAGGCCAGCGCCCAGTGCCGTCGCCAGCTCCAGGGTGACGCTCATGGCGATGCCTCCGCCGGGCTCGACGTCACCGCGCGCTTCGGTGTCGCGCGTGCGACCAACGCCTCGGTCCAGACCACACCGAGGCAGGCAAGCCCCGTCCCGACGACCAAGCACGCGGGACCCAGCCACCCGGTGGCGAAGAACGCCAAGGGCTC
>JAYUEA010000256.1:0-5399 GCA_043739465.1 Propionibacteriaceae bacterium | reverse complement strand
GCATCGCCGTACGCATCGCCGCTGACCGCGCGCGGAGCTGCCCGTAGATCTGCGCACCCTCCTCGCCGCTGAGCCGCACGATGTCGGCGAGGTCGCCGAGCTCGGTCACCCCGAGCTCCTGCGAGAGGCGCCGCAACGCATCCCACGGCTGCTCGCCGCTCCAGTTCGAGAAGGCCAGCTCCTCGCGGAGCCGACGGAACACCCAGCTGTCGCCGATCGCTGCGGCGACCTCCATCGCCTGCCGCGGACCCGCCCCGGAGTTGCGCTCGAGCGCGACCAGATCCGTGTACGCGCCGAGCGCCCGCGCGAACTCCGTACGCGCCCACTTGGCGTCGTCCCTGACGTTGTAGTCGGGCAGGAAGAACATGCCCGCGGCGAGCACGAGCGCTCCGCCGACCGGGACCACGACCGGTACCTGCCAGCCGAGCACCATCATCAGCAGCGAGAGCAGCGGCGCGATCACGAGGCCCAGCCCCGCGAACAGCAGCTTCTGGCCGTAGAAGCGGACGGTCGGGATGCGTAGCAGCGCCAGCTCCTGGTGGAGCGGGCTGCCCCAGGCCGAGCTGGGAAGCACCCGGACACCCCAGCGACCGAGGCGCTCGGCCGTCGAGCCGTCACCGGCCTCCGCCTCCCAACGGGCGCGGGTCGTACGCTCAGGCGACAACCGATGGAGCACGTCGCCGAGGTCGGGACGGGCAGGAAGCAGCCGCCAGACCAGAAGGGCGATGCCGGCCCCGAGCACCACGCCCCCGAGAAGAGCCAGCTGCAACCCGGTGGCGATCATCGGACCGTCTCCTCGAGAGCGCGCTTCCCGATGAAGCGCGGAAGCGGACGTCCGGCGGCCATGCGGCGCATCCAGACCAGCACGCCCGCGTACGCGGCGAGCATCAGGGCGAGTACAAGCTGCCCCATGCCGCTGCGGTACGGCGCGACGTAGTCGCCCGTCAGCCCGAGCACCACGAGCACGCCGACGGTGATGATCGTGACCCAGCGCGCGGTCGTACGTGGCTTCGCGCGGTCAGCCTCGATCTGTCGGCGCGCCCTCACGTCGGCGGCGACCGATTCCGCGAGGCTCTCGAGCACGGCAGCCAGGCCTGATCCTCTGCGACGGGCGCCGAGGACCAGGTTCGCGGCGATGAGGTCAGCGGTGGAGTCGTCCAGCTCGTCCGCGAGAGCTCGCAGCGCAGCCTCGGTCGACCAGCGGGCACGCAGTCGAGCGACCAGGCGACCGACCTCGGGCTTGATGAGGGGAGGGGCGGACCGCAGCGTCGCGATGAGCGCCTGCTCGAGCCCGACACCGACAGTGAGGACGCCCGACAGCGACCGGATCCACTCCTCCATGGCCTCGAGGCGCTTGATCCGGTCCTGCGCGTCGGAGGAGGACAGCAGGAACGGGATGCCCACGGTCGCCACGGGACCGAGCACCAGCGCGAGCAGCCATCCGGTGAAGAGTGCCACGAGGAGTCCGGCGGCTAGCCCTATGACGAGCAGCACGCGGGTCCGTCGCGACAGTCGCACCCGGTCGGCGAGCGAGCGTCGGCGAGGCGCAGCCAGGCGTTCCGGCTGCGGGATGAAACCGACGACGATCCCGATCAGCCCGGCCACGATCAGGGCCCCGCCGAGAGCCGGGACGACGGGGGTCATGTCGGCGCCCCTTGGCACTCGGCCGCGTACCCGGCGAGGTCGAACCCCCATCGGGCCAGGTCGCGGTACTCGTCGGGGAGCCCGCCGACCGCCCGCAGGTGGGTCGATCCTGGCGGGCACCGGAAGATGCTCGACATCGCGTAGCCGCGCTCGCGCTCACCGGGCGAGAGGATCACGATCTCCGAGGTCCAGCGGCGCTTCACGTAGGACCCGTCCGCCTGCTGCTCCGTACGGACGTCGACGTGGACGATGATGTTCAGGGCTGACGCGAGCGCCCTTGTCGCGTACTCGTGGGTCACGTGCGCGCCCGCCTTCATCGCACACGTGACCAGGCGGTCCATCGCGCTGGCGGCCGACTCGGCGTGGGTCGTCGAGAGGGATCCCGTGCCCGCCTGCATCGCCTCGATCATCGCGAGCACCTCCTTGCCGCGCACCTCGCCCACGATCTGGCGGCTGAGGTTGAAGCGGAACGAGTCGTACAGCGCGTCGTCGATGGTGAACTCTCCGGCGCGGCGACCGTTGGCCTGCATCTCGCCGCCCGGTCGCGCCTCCCACGCGTGGACGATCGGGTGGCGCTCCTTCATCTCGTGCAGGTGAAGCTCGTACTCGGTCTCGAACGTGCCGATCGACTCCATCGGGCCGATCTCTGCGCACAACGCCCTCACCATGGTCGTCTTCCCGGCGCCCTGCGGCCCGGCGACGACGATGGACTTGCGGGCGCGTACGGCTGCGGCGAGGAACGATGCGGCGACAGGACCCATCGCCTGGCGTCGTACGAGCTGGGCCAGGGTTGCCTGTCGCATGCGGTGCCGCCGGATGACGACCGAGGGACGCGGGGTGACCCAGGCAGTGGCCGCGAGGCGCGCCCCGCCGTCGAGTCGCATGTGGAGACGAGGCTCGGCTTCAGAGAACTGACGCGCGTTGACCTCGGAGCGCGAGGCGAGGAAGACCAGGAAGTCGATGAGGTCGCCGTCGGAATCGGCCACGGACGGGCCACGTACGAGGCGGCCGTCGTCGTACTCCAGCCAGACGTCGTCGTGGCCCATGATCGTCACGTTCTCCACGCCGGGGTCGTCGACCAGCGGCTGCAGCCGGCCCAGTCGGAACAACGCATCGAACACGGCCTGCGCGAGGGCGGACTGGTGCTGCCGGTCGAACGCGCCTCGACCGGCGCTGGCTGCCTGCTTCGCCTCCTCGTCGAGGAGCTCGCCAATGATCCTGCGACCCACAGCCTGCTGCTCGTCGCGGTCGATGTGGGGGTTGAGCTCCATGGCCCGCATGAGCCGCTCGGAGGCGGCCGTACGCAGTGCGGCCACCAGTCCCCAGTCGATGGCGGAATCGGCTGAGCGGCGAGGCGTGCGACCAGCGGACGCGGACCTCAGGTCGGCACGTTGCGGGGCCGAGGTCGGCGCCGGCACAACGGGCATCCAGACGTGTGTCGGCGTTTCGACGGAGGCCGGTTCATGTCGCGCCGACGGCATCGCCGGCCGCGCGAACAGCGGCAGCTGCGACGGGTCCGTGACCACCGTGATCTGCGGGGGCTCTTTGCTCATCGAGCCCTCCCGGATGCCATCGCCACCCGTTCCGTGGCGATCCGGGTGCTGATCGCGGCGGCCGTGGCGCGGTAGCTGCGCACCAGGTCGTCGCGCTTGTTCCACCTGGTCGCCGCGGGCTTCTCGCCCTCGCTGAAGACGCGGGCCGCCTGAGGGTCCCAGGCGATGCTCTCGAGCACGGGCGAGGCCAGCACCCTGCTGACCTCGGACGCGGCGTAGGGACGACCGGGTCCCACCAGCAACGTCGCGACGGCGGCGGCCCCGGTGCCATCGGACGATCCGGCCGCCAGATCCCCGGCCCACTGCCGCGCCGCCGCCAGAGCGGGAAGCGAGCTGCGGGTCACGAGCAGGGCCAGGTCGGCGGCCGCTATCAGTGCGGTGGCCGAGTGGACCATGCCGAGACGCCCCACGTCGACGATGACGTCCTGTCCATTCTGCTCGAGTGCGCGGAGCTCGAACCCGAGCCCAGGCCACAGGTCCGTGAGGCTGGCCGCCTGGGCATGCGACTTGGGCCCGGGAAGGATCGCGATCGTCGTGTCCGGGATGGTGAGCAACGTGCGAGGTAGCGCCTCCGCGAGGCGGCTGTCGCGCTGGGCCATGACGAGGGTGACCATGGCGTCGTCGTCCACGACCGTGCCCTGGAAGTAGCCGGCCAGAAGCGCCGACCCGCCGACAGGATCGGCATCCACGAGCACCACCGGCCGGTGCCAGACCTGGGCCAGGCCGAGCGCCGTGGTCGTGACGCCGGGAGATCCCGAGGCGGAGGCGAGGACGATGAGTGCCATCAGCGGACCCGGGATTCCAGGACGAGGGCCACGCGTCCGGACGCCGAACGCGCCGCGACTTCGGGCGCAACGGACGACGCGACCTCGACGGTGACCGCCGTCACCCCGCTCGCGTCCGGGGCCGAGACGGTGACGACCTCGCCGTCGAAGACCTTGAGCTGGGCCGCGTCGACCTCGCCCTGCTGACCCGGGGTGCCGACGATCCGTACCTTGTCGCCCACCGAGAGCGGCTCGCTCGGCATCTGGGCAGAGCTCAGGGACAGACCGACTGCTGACGTGCCGGGCCGCGGGTAGACCTCGGTCGCCACGACGCCTGGCACCAGCAGCTGGCCAGCCTTCAGGTCGACGGCCGCGCGCTTGCCGACCAGCGCCCCGGCCTCGCTGGCAGGCACTGTCTTGAGAGCCGGATCGACCCCGACCCGTACGACCTGGAGGCTGTCCGCCGTGATCACCTGGCCGCGCGCGACATCGACCCGTACGGCGACGACCTCCTGCGCGTTGCCCAGGCTCGTGTACGCCCAGGCGGACGCCAGCGCGCCGATGACGACGAGCAGTACGGACGCGACGACGAGCGATGGACGCCGCCGGAGCTTGGGCGGCGGCGCGAGCGGCGGGGCGGCGGTCGGGAAGCCCGCCGCCGCGGGCATCGCCTGCATGCTCTCGGGTGATGCTGTCATCGCCGGACCCGGGCGCGCGGGGTGTTTGGCCTTGCCGTGACGAAGTCAGGGGATTCCACCAGGGCATGGAGGCGTCCTGGAATGCCAATGACAGCTGCCGGGTTCGACACGGTTTGCCTCGCTATGGGGTGGGGGCCTTCGGGAGCATTCCTAGTGTCCGTTCGCATCCCGCGCAAGTGCCCTTGTGGATAACTGGTCGGGAACCACCCAGATGACCAAGGCCGTTCTCGCGGAGTTGTGGGTGTTCTCAGGGGCCTTGGGTGATCGACTGCACCCAATATCCGAGCTGTGGTTGGTACCAAGGCGCTGAGCCCCCTGGGAACAACCACAACTCGGATATTGGCCGGGGAGGCGGCGCCAACCGCGTCGAGAACAACGACAACTCGGCTACTGGCAGCTGCTTCGCTTCTCGCGCCGTACGAACCGCTGCTGTGGCACCCTGAGCCCATGTCCTTGACCCCCGGGGCGCCAGGCTGGTACGTCGACCCCCACAACCCCACCGTCCTGCGCTGGTTCGACGGCGCCGCCTGGACCGCTCACACGTCCCCGCGCACCCAGCCCGCCCTGCGGCAGCCGGGCGTCAGCCCCGCCGGTCCGGCCACGACCTCGTACGCCGCTGGTCAGCCCTCCCTGCCCCCGGGGTTCACGGGCTACCCGCGGATGGTTCAGCCGTACGGGAACGGCTGGCCTCAGCAGGGGTCCCTCTACCCGCCGGGCGTGAAGGTGCTGCCTGACGGTGC
>JAYUEA010000255.1:0-5408 GCA_043739465.1 Propionibacteriaceae bacterium | reverse complement strand
TCCTCGAGGCCGGGCGCCGCATGGAGCGTGCGCAGGTGACGGTTCGGCTGCTGCGCAACACGCTCGCCGCCGAACGGTCCCCGATCGCCGAGGCGCTGGTCACCGAGGCGGTGCTGAGGGTCGGCGACAGCCTGATCACGTACAGGCGGCGCATGGCGGCGGGTGTCGGCTCGGGCATCCCGGCGGGCGAGGCCGTACACCTCCTGCTCACCGACGAGACCAACCCGCGCTCGGTGGTGTGGTCGCTGCGGCGGCTGCTGGAGGCACTGTCGGAGTCGCCGGACGCGGACGTCGAGACGGGGGTCCAGGCTGTCATCACGAGGCTCGAGACGATCCAGCCGGACGACTCGTTCCTGTCGAGCCGGGTGGGCCTGTTCGACGTCATGGCCGACCTCGAGTCGGACCTGCGAGGCGTCTCCGACCTCATCGAGAGCACGCACTTCGAGCTCCAGCCAGTGTCGCGGACCTACTCGATGTCCGACGGGGTGGGACCGCGATGACCGATCTGCACGCGAAGCGCCGCTACCACGTGACCCACAAGACCTCGTACACCTACGACCTGCCGGTCACGACCTCGTACGGGCGCGGCTGCCTGCGCCCCCGCGCCAGCGCATCGCAGACGCTGCTCGAGCACTCGCTGACGGTCGACCCGCTGCCGCAGGTCACCGACGAGACGCGGGACCTGTTCGGCAACTACACGCACTACCTCGAGATCCACACCGCCCACGAGCACCTCGAGGTGACCAAGGAGAGCATCGTCGACGTCGAGTGGCCAGCCGTCGACCTGTCGGCGCTGGACGAGTACACGGTCGCCGATGCCGCCACCACCCTGCGCGCCGACTCGTCGCTGGACCCGGTGGAGTACGCGCTGTACACGCTGCCGAGCCGACATGTACAGCTCTCGGGCGTGGTGCGGCAGTTCGCCGAGGCGGCGATCCCGTCCCGGCGGCCGCTCGGTGAGGCCATCGAGGCTCTGTACCGCGAGATCTACACCGGCTTCACGTACACGAAGGGTGCGACGACGGTGAACTCGACGCTGCCCGAGGTGCTCGAGAGCCGCGCGGGCGTCTGCCAGGACTTCGCGCACCTCGCCGTCGCGTGCTTCCGGGCGGTCGGGCTGCCTGCGAGGTACGTGTCCGGCTACATCGAGACGGCTCCCCCGGCCGGGACGCCGAAGCTCGCGGGTTCGGACGCCACGCACGCCTGGGTCTCGGTGCTCACCCCGGGCGCCGGCTGGGTCGACCTCGACCCCACGAACAACCACCTCGCCGACTCCCGCTACATCGTCACCGCCTGGGGCCGCGACTTCCACGACGTCTCCCCGCTGCGCGGAGTCATCTTCACCGACGCCACGAAGAGCTCGCTCTCAGTGGCCGTGGACGTCATCCCGCTGGACCTCTGATCCTTGCCCGCAGCGTGCTCAGTCGGTGAGCTTCGCACCTCGCTCCACACGGTCAAGCGCCTCGGCGGCGTTCTCAACTGCCATCGCGGAGGCGTCGCGACGGCAGTAGTCGAGCATCTTGCGCAGGCGTGCGCGGTCCTTCTTGCCGAGCTCAGTCTCGCGGAAGTCGCCGGCCGCGATGAGGCTTGCGAGGACCACGAAGTCGGTGCAGTGGCGAGCGTTGGCCGGGTCTGAGGCAATCTCGGTGCGGGCTGCGGCCTTGCCCACGAGGGCTCCGACGAGGTTCGGGCGCAGGACGGAACCGGTGCGACCCCCGACCCGTACCATGACGACCTCGCTGCGGTTGAGAGCCTGTGTGGTGCCCGGTGCCGGGATGGTCGGTGCTCCCCCGGCGCCGATGAGAGACGCCGCGCGGACGCCTACGCCTTCGGGGATGAGGACATCGATCTGCGCTTGGTCGCGGCGCCACCGGTGCTGAATTCCTTCACCGGAGATCTCCGGTCGAAAGCCCATGTCCTTGAGCGCACTGGTGAACGTCATCAGGATCGATTGGGAGGCCCGGATGTCGACGACCGTGTCGATGTCGTTGGTCGGGCGCGTGGGCAGGACGCCGCGTTCGGCGCAGTGCAGATGCACCAGCTGGCCCCCGATGAGGGTCCAGTGGGAGTCGAGGCGTTCATACAGGTCCATGAGAGCGTGCCAGGACTGTTCCTGAGCCTCGTTCATGGCGGGAAGTTCCACGGGGTCAGACACGTGCCACTCCCCTGGCGCGCAGCGCTCCGACAAGTCGGATCGCCTCGTTCTTCTCGCGGACGCCGTCGTACTCGGCGAGATCGGCTGCGCGCGCGAGCGGGGACGAGGCGATGTCGGCCAGGGCAGCGACTCCTGGGTTGTCAGAAGACGACGAAACGACGTGGAGGATGACGTTGGCCCGATCGCGGGATGCAGGAGAGAGGAGGTAGTCGTCAACGAGCCGGGCCACGTCGTCAGAGGAGACGTAGACCTCAACGATGTCGCCCGAAGACATGTTGGACTCGGGCAACGAGAGACCGGACAGGTGGACGCGCTGGTCGTCACGGATGTTCGACAGGTCTCGTGGCGAGGCGACGAAGGGTGCGCGCTTGGCCCTGTTGCGCAGTGCGTGCGCCAAGGCAGCCGCGGCGTTGTCGAGTCCGGCGGTCGAAGCCTGCTCGAGCAAGTTCCGCAGCCGTGATCGGGCGCGGGATCGGGCTGACGGGTGGAGGGCAGAAGCGGCCGGACCACCGGCTGCGACGGCCAGGAGGTCCCATGCCGACTTCGACGACAGAGGACGCCCCGGCTGGGCGGGATGCATGAGGCGGCGCACGTCGTCCATCTCGACCGCCCACTGGTTCCCGACCTTCTCGGCCGGCAGGGAACCTTCTCGGATCCGCTGGTGGACGCGGCTCGGATGCACGTGGAGCATCGCTGCAGCTTCGACCACGCTCAACAACGCACGTGACATGTTGGCACTTCCCTAGAGATTCACAGAGGCTTTCCATAAACCTACATGATTTTATAGGTTTCCTGCAATCGGAGCCTCGGGAGCGCTGACGGCCTCAGAGCGCTCTACGTGGCGACCTTCCGGGTGAACGTGAGGTGGGTCACGCCGCTGGGCGACGAGACCGTCTCGATGTCGTAGGTGTTCTCGAGCCCTTCAAGTCCGTCCCAGAGGCGGACGCCGCGACCGAGAACGATCGGCACCTGGACGAGGTGCATGTGGTCGACGAGTCCCGCAGCGAGGAAGTCACGTACGACGGTGGCTCCCCCGCCGATTCGTACGTCCTGACCGTCAGCTGCTTCCTGGGCGGTCAGCAGCGCTTCGGTCGGGGCGACGTCGAGGAAGTGGAACGTGGTACCGCCGTCCATCTCGATCGAGGGCCGTGGGCGGTGCGTCAGCACGAAGGTCGGTGTGTGGAACGGCGGGTTGGTGCCCCACCAGCCCTGCCAGTCCAGGTCGTCCTGCCAGCCGGGCGGGCCGAACTTCCCTGCGCGCCCATGATCTCGGCGCCGATGCCGTTGCTGTGGCGCTCGGACACCCAACCCCCACGAGTGATCGAGTGCTGCCAAAGTCACTGAATCTGGGCCCACAAACGTCGTTTTGACGGCACTCGATGAGGCGCCCTGGACATCGGTGGCAGTGACTGGCCCGCGCTCAGCTGTCGCGTTCGTTGGCGGCCAGCTGGCCGCAGGCGCCGTCGATCTCGCGGCCGCGCGTGTCTCGTACAGTCACGGGAACTCCGTGCTTCGTGAGGCGGCGTACGAACTCGGCCTCGTCCTGGGGACGTGACGCGGTCCACTTGCTCCCTGGCGTCGGGTTGAGCGGGATGAGGTTGACGTGCACCCAACCCCAGTCGCCGCGGGCCTGCAGCACCTTCGCGAGCCGATCAGCACGCCAGGCTTGGTCGTTGATGTCCTTGATGAGCGCGTACTCGATGGAGACTCGACGCTTCGTGGTCTGGGCATAGCGCCACGCCGCGTCGACGACCTCGTCGACCTTGTAGCGGGTGTTGATCGGTACGAGCGTGTCGCGCAGCTCGTCGTCGGGCGCGTGCAGGGAGACGGCCAGTGTCACCGGGATGCCTTCGGAGGTGAGCTTCTCGATGCGCGGCACCAGGCCCACCGTCGACACCGTGACGCCGCGGGCAGAGATGCCGAGGCCATCGGGAGCCGGTGACGTGATCGCCCGTACCGCCTTGATGACCGCCGAGTAGTTGGCGAGCGGCTCGCCCATCCCCATGAAGACGACGTTGCCGAGGTGGCCCGGACCTCCGGGCAGGTCGCCCGCGGCCAGCGACGAACAGGCCGCCCGCACCTGGTCGACGATCTCGGCCGTGCTGAGGTTGCGCTGCAGGCCGCCTTGGCCGGTGGCGCAGAACGGGCAGGCCATGCCGCAGCCGGCCTGCGACGAGACGCAGAGGGTCGACCGTACGCCGTTGGGTCCAGGGGTGCCGTCACGACGAACCCCGTACCTCATCAGCACCGACTCCACCAAGGTGCCGTCGTGCAGGCGCCACAGTGTCTTCACCGTGGCGCCGTTGTCGCAGGAGACGTCGCGGACGTACGAGAGCAGCGGGGGGAACAGCGCGTCGCGGACCTGCTCGCGTTGGGCCGCGGGCAGGTCGGTCCACGTCATCGGGTCGGCGCTCATACCGGCGTAGTAGTGGGTCGACAGCTGTGTCGCACGGAACGCCGGCAGGCCCAGCTCCGTCACCGCGGCGACCCGCTCGTCGGGCGCGAGATCGGCGAAGTGGCGCGGCGGCTTCGCCGCTCGAGGAGCGGCGAAGACGAGCCTCAGCGGGGACTCGTCAGCCATGAGGCACCAGGAGGTACAGCAGCAGCCAGGCCATCGGCCCGCTGAACACGATCGAGTCGATGCGATCCAGCACCCCGCCGTGACCGGGCAGGAAGCCGCTCATGTCCTTGATGCCGATGTCCCGCTTGACCATGGACTCGACGAGGTCTCCCAGCGTGCCGGTGACGACCATGGCAAGACCGAACGCAAGGGCGGCCCAGACGGGAGCCCCCAGCAGCAGGTGCACCGTCACGTAGCCGAAGACGCACGACAGCACCACAGAACCCCCGAAGCCCTCCCAGGTCTTCTTCGGGCTGATGACGGGAGCCATCTTGTGCTTGCCCAGGAGCACGCCCGCGATGTAGCCGCCGGTGTCGCTGGCGACGATGCACAGGATGATCGCGAGGATCCGGAGCTGCCCGCGGGACTCCCCTGCCGCGAGGGTGAGGAACAGGGGAAGGAGCCCGGCGTACGCGATCGTGAACAGGCTGGCTGCAGCGTCCTTGACGTAGTTCTCGGTGCCGCCGCGCAGGCGCCAGGCGAGAGCCACGACGACGGTGATCGACAGCGGAACCACGACGAGCAGGATGGCGTCCTCCGCCGGCCGGCCGGCCAGGAAGTACGCGCCGACGCTGGTCAGCGCACCACCGATGACGATCGGCACGATCGCCGACCTGCCGCGGTCGTACGTCT
>JAYUEA010000254.1:0-16295 GCA_043739465.1 Propionibacteriaceae bacterium | reverse complement strand
GGCCACGACCTCCGGCGTCGCGCCGAGCAGGTAGACCGAAAGGTTCTCCTCGTGGGCGAGCTGCAGGAGGTTGATGAACAGGTCGATGCCCGCGACCCTCTCCGGAAGCGGTCTCCCCAGCATGCGGCTCGCCCACACGAGCGACTGACCGTCAGCGAGGATCACGTCACAGGACAGCATCGCTTCGTGAAGACCCGCATCGCGGCCGGCGTTCACCACTTTGGCGGCGTTGAGCACACCCACCTGGAGGGGTCGTCGTTCTGCGATGGCGGCTGCGCACAGGCTCACGACCTCACCCATCGTGGCTGCCAATATCGGATACCCGAGAATCTCCCGGACCTCGCTCATGATGCGCTCCCCTCATGTGTTGCCCCTGACGCATACAGCAGCCAGCCCAACTCGTACGGCCTGCACTCGTAGTCGACGCGACCGGCCGGCCAGATCCTGTCGACGAACGGCGCCTGCGCTCCCTGGCGGAGCCGAGTCGCGGCGGCGTTGACTGCGCGGGCAGCCTTGAACGGCTCCCGGCGACCGACCTTCCGCCACACCACACCGAGGTCGTGGGCGACCAGCGGCTCTACGCACTCGGGGTGCGTCCAGAGCCAGTCGAAGCCGCGCTCGACCGCGTCCCCGTGGTCCGTCCCGCCGGAAGCGGCCAGCTCGGTCAGGACCATGGGTGCCATGCCGTGCTGGTGGACCGCGTACACGGGGTATCGCTCGACGAGGTCCCCGGTGCGGGCGTCGTAGTGCCACCACCACTGCCCTGCGGGACCCTGCAGGTCGACGATCCGCCGCGCCGTCTTCTCTGCAGCCGCGAGCGCAGCGGCGTCGCCGGTGTGCGCGGCGTACCGGGCGAGTGCCTGGATCGGGTAGATCTGGTCGGCGAAGCTGCCGACGTGGCCGCGCAGCGCACCGGAGGCGGGCAGCTGGTGCGGGAAGGTGCCCATGGGGCCCTGATGCGCCATGAGCTTCGTCGAAGCCTCCTGCGCCAAGGCGCCCGCAGTGCTCCCCGCCGGCATCGCCAGTCCGGCGACGACTGCCCAGGAGCAGTCCACCGTGGCGATCGAAGGGCTGCGGACAGCGTTCAGTAGCAGCGTGCCTAGGCGGTCGTCGGTGACATCGGCCGCCTCGGCCGCCGCCCACAGCGAGATGGCAACCGCGCCCGGGTCAGTACTCCCCGCAGCCAGCGTGAGGCAGGACCTCGCCATGGCCGCCGCATCCGATCCTGCGAGCACCGCACGCTGGACCTCGATCGGCTGACGGGCGAGGCCCAAGGCGGCGATAGCGGTGTAGCGCAGGCTGTGGCCTTCCGCTGTCACGACCGGCCCGTGCGGTCCGGAGCCACCGCGGAGGGTGAAGGGCAGCTCGCGGTCCGGTGTGTAGCCGCACGCGGTGAGCCCCTTCAACGCGAGCGTGACCAGATCCTTGGTCGATGAGTCCATGTCGGAAGTGAAAGAGGTCACTGCGGCACCCCCTGATACAGCGCACCGTCAGAGACCGTCCAGGACTTCCCGCAGAAGCAGGTGAGGTCGGCCGGCAACCGCCGACCGCACTCGCAGGCCCACCCGATGGAGCGGCCCGGGTTGCCGACGACGAAAGAGTACGGCGGCACGTCGCGGGTCACCACGGCACCGGCGCCGATGAACGCGTACTCGCCGATCGTCGTCCCGCAGACCACGACCACCCCGGCACCCAGGGTGGCTCCGCGCCGCACCGTCGTACGGTCAAGGGCGTCACCATGCTTCTTGATGAAGGCGCGGGGGGTGAAGTCGTTGGTGAAGATGACGCCGGGGCCAAGGAAGACGTCGTCGTCGATGGTGACGCCCTCGAAGATCATGACCTGGTTCTTGACCGTCACGCGGTCGCCGACAACGGCACCGCCTTCGACATAGGCTCCGTCGCAGATGTTGCAGTCGCGTCCGACCACGGCTCCGGGCAGCACATGGGCTGACGCCCATACCCTGGTCCCCGAACCCACGGACTCGCTCTCGCAAAGTCCCGTGTCGTGCACAAACACGCCCTCGGGCATGTCCCCCTCGTTTCAGCTCGCTAGCCCCACAACATGTCGCGACCCATCCCGACCGAGTACCCCCACTCTCACCCGTCCCGCCCGTCGGGTCCTGTCGATACGACGCCGACCGCGAGACATGTGACAAATGTCCACCAGCGATTGGCAACATAGCCCTCCTGCGAAGCGACGCCAAGGGGTTGATTCCTGCCTAAATCTGTGCTTCGGCAATGCGATGGGGTGCAGGGTGGGGACATGGTCGCCCTCGTGCTGGCGTGAGTCAGCCAACCCGTCCCAGGTTGTGCCCCGCCAGGTGCCGCAGCCATCTATTGTGTCTGAGTGCAAAGGAGCCGTCGCGCTAGGTGGTTGGGGTGAGCGTCCTCGATTCGGTGCTGTCGGCGCTGCAGGAGTCTCTCGACGACATCACCGAGGCGACCTGCGTGCGGATCTATCGTGAGCTGGACGCGTACGCGGATATCGAACCCGAGGCGCTTGCGTCTGCAGTGGCCCGCAACCTCCGAACGGCTTTGGCCGCCCTCCGTGAGAGTGAGGTGCCCAGCCCGAGGAGCCTGGACGGGGCCGCCCAGACTGCACGGGAACGCTACACAGCCGGGATGCCGGTGGTGGATATCGTCCGAGGATTTCGCATCTCCATCGCACTCATCCATGAGCGCTTTGTGGACTTGGCCGTCTCCCTCCGACTGCCCGTGGAGACCACGGTCAAGGGTTCCCGAGTGATGTGGGGTGTCGGCGACTCCTTCACCACGCGGATCATCACCGAATACCAGGCCATCGCCTTGGAAGCTGCCCTGCGAGATGCGCAGCACCGCGCGGCTGCCGTCCGGCGGCTCCTGGCCGGCGAGCCCGCCGACGACCTGACCCTCGCTGCCATCGACCCGAATTCCAGCTACGCCGCCGTACGGTGCGACGTCCCCGAGTCGCAGGACGTCGAGCGGGTGCGAAAGCTCCTCGAGACGAGCGGCTCGCGTCCGAACAGGGCGGCGCTGCTCGTGTCTGATGGCGGGACATGCCTCGGTGTGGTGGCCGCACGACCGGCCGACCCGGGTCTCGCGGTCGGTCTGGGGCCCTTCGTCCCGCTCCAGGACCTGTCCAGGTCGGACCGCATCGCTCGGCAGGCCCTCCGACTGGCTCAACGACAGGGACATCGAGGCATCCACTCGATCGAAGAGCTTGGCTGGCGGTTGGCGGCCGTGTCGCGGCCCGACATCTGGCGCCTCTACTGGCAACAGTTCGTCGCCCCGCTGGCTGAGGAGGGCGTGTTCGGCGAAGAGGTCCTGGCCGCTGTCCGTGCCTGGCTCACCCGAAAGCACAGCGTGGCGAAGGCGGCGGAGGCGTTGACCGTGCATGTGAACACGATCCGTTACCGGCTGCGTCGCTTCGAGGAGCTGTGCGGCGCCGACCTCTCCGACCCGGATGATCTGGTCGGCGTGTGGTGGGCGTTGGAACTCGGCGACCCAGACACCTTCACATTGTAGATATCCACAACTGACGGGCGGCATCTGCTGTCGTTCTGTCCGTAGACGCGCGAGTGTGCGCTCCGTAGGTTATTCCACGGGATGTTGCCGGTTGGAGAACCGTACGACGAAGTGGTCGTGGCCGTCCCGTACTCCACTGTCAGCAGAAGGGCTATGAGATGACCAAAGTCATCGACGACATCGCGCCCGCACTTACCGGCGCACTCAATGACGGCATGACCATCGCCGTCGGTGGCTTCGGTCTGTGCGGCATTCCCACGGACCTGATCAGGGTCGTGCGGGACTCCGGCGTCACCGACCTGACCATCGTGTCCAACAACCTTGGCATCGATGGGAAAGGGCTCGGGCTCCTGCTCGAGAACAACCAGATAAGCCGCGTACTCGCCAGCTACGTCGGCGAGAACGCACTGTTCATGCGCCAGTACATCGACGGTGACCTCATTGTCGAGTTCGTCCCGCAGGGGACGCTCGCCGAGAGGATGCGCGCAGGCGGCTCGGGCATCGCAGGCTTCTACACGAAGACCGGCGTGGGCACGCTGGTGGCTGACGGCAAGCAGACCGCGGACTTCGACGGTGAGACGTACGTGCTCGAACGGGGCATCGTCGCCGACGTCGCGTTGGTCCACGCCCACACCGCAGACGCGGACGGCAACCTGCTGTACCGACTCACGGCCCGCAACTTCAACCCACTGGTCGCGATGTGTGGACGGGTCACGTTCGCGGAGGCCGAGAACATCGTCGAGGCGGGCGCCCTCGACCCGGACGCCGTCCACACCCCCGGCGTGTACGTGCACCACGTGAGTCGCGCCCTGACTCCCACTGACATCGAGCAGCGGACGGTCCGCCCGCGGCCGGCCGCTGAGGAGGCTTGACATGAGCTGGACCCGTGACGAGATGGCCGCCATCGCAGCGTCCGAACTGAACGACGGCGACTATGTGAACCTGGGTATCGGGATGCCGACCCTGGTCGCCAACAACCTTCCCGATGGCGTGCGTGTCGTCCTCCAGAGTGAGAACGGCATCCTGGGCATGGGGCCGTTCCCGTTCTCTGGTGACGAGGACCCCGACTTGATCAACGCGGGCAAGCAGACCGTCACGCTGCTCCCGGGCGCCGTCATCTTCGACTCGGCGACATCCTTCGGCATGATCCGCGGGGGCAAGATGGCGGCCGCCATCCTCGGAGCCATGCAAGTCTCGCGCACTGGCGATCTTGCCAACTGGCAGATCCCCGGCAAGCTCGTCAAGGGCATGGGCGGCGCGATGGACCTTGTCGCCGGCACCCGGCGAGTGATCGTCATGACGGAGCACTGCTCCAAGGACGGCAAGAGCAAGATCGTGAACGAGTGCTCGCTGCCGCTCACCGGGATCGGCGTCGTCGACCGGATCATCACCGACCTTGCCGTGTTCGACGTGAGCCCTGAGGGCCTCGTGCTCCGACAGCTCGCCCCGGGAGTGACCGAGGACGAGGTTCGCATCAAGACCGAGGCCGCCTTCGCGGTCGCGCTCAGCTAGATCGCAAGGCCGTCCGGTCCTCTGAACGGCACGGCAGGCTCCACGCTCCAACCCCGATTGTCACTGTCCACTCAACGGAGAGATCGATCTCGTGACCATTTACAGCCTCATCGTCGTCATTGCGGCGCTCGCATTCTTGATGTTCATGGCCTACAAGGGCCACAGCGTCATCCTCTTCGCACCGATCGCGGCCCTCGGCGCGGTGCTCCTGACGGTCCCCGCCCTCGTAGCGCCCGTCTACACCGGCCTCTTCATGGACAAGATGGTCGGCTTCATCAAGAACTACTTCCCGGTGTTCCTGCTGGGCGCCATCTTCGGCAAGTTGATGGAGATGTCCGGGTTCGCCAAGTCGATCGTCACCGCCGTGGTGAAGCTGGTCGGGGCGGGCCGAGCGATGCTCACCATCGTCCTGGTCGGCGCAATACTGACCTACGGCGGCGTGTCTCTGTTCGTCGTGGTCTTCGCCGTCTACCCCTTCGCTGCCGAGATGTTCCGCCAGGCAGACATCCCCAAGCGCCTGATCCCCGGCACGATCGCCCTCGGGGCGTTCACCTTCACCATGGACTCACTGCCAGGCACCCCGCAGATCCAGAACATCATTCCCACCACCTTCTTCAAGACCACCAGCTATGCCGCCCCTGTACTGGGCATCATCGGCGGCCTCGTGATCTTTGCCCTCGGCATGGTCTACCTGGAGTGGCAGCGGCGCAGGGCACTGGCGGCCGGCGAGGGCTACGGCGAGGGCCACATCAACGAGCCCGTCAACTTCCATGAGGGAAACCTCCCCCATCCGCTGCTGGCCCTGACGCCGCTGGTCATCGTCGGCATCGCCAACCTGATCCTCACCAACATCATCCCCAAGGTCTTCGGCAAGGAGACCAAGTTCGACGCCACAGTCGTCGGGCCCCCCGCTCCCGTGACGGTCCCCACGGCGGCGAACGTTGCGATCTGGGCAGTCGAGGCCGCCCTGGCCCTCGGCATCCTGTTCGTGATCATCGCCGCCTTCCGCACCGTCAAGGCGCACTTCGCCGAGGGTGTGAAGCCCGCCATCGCGGGGTCGTTGCTCGCAACGATGAACACCGCCTCGGAGTACGGATTCGGAGCCGTCATCGCCTCCTTGGCAGGCTTCGGAGTGGTCGCACGGGGGCTGGGCGCCATCCCGGACCCGCTTGTTCGCGAAGCAGTCACTGTGACCGCGCTGGCCGGGATCACCGGGTCGGCGTCCGGAGGCATGAGCATCGCCCTGGGTGCCATGTCTCAGTCCTTCATCGATGCCGCGAACGCTGCCGGCATCCCGATGGAGGTCCTGCACCGGGTCGCCGCTATGGCGTCCGGAGGCATGGACACGTTGCCGCACAACGGCGCCGTGATCACACTGCTTGCCGTCACCGGCCTGACGCACAGAAGTTCGTACAAGGACGTCTTCGCCATGACCATCATCAAGACCCTCACGGTCTTCGTCGTCATCGGCGTCTACTACGCCACTCACCTCGTCTGAGAAGGGAAGTTCACAGTGAGCACCTATCCCCAGTACCACCACGGACGCCGCGCGCTCGTCACCGGAGCTGCGTCCGGAATCGGCCGCGCCGCAGCGATCAAGCTGGCCGAGGCCGGCGCACACGTCCTCGCCGTTGACCTCAATGCTGACGGTCTAGCAGCCCTGGCGTCCGAGGTCCCGAATGTCGAGCCGGTGACCTGCGACCTGTCCGACCTGGAGGCGCTGCAGGCCCTACCGAAGGACGTCGACATCCTGGTCAACAATGCGGGCATCCAGACGGTCAGCCCGATCGAGGACTTCCCGGTCGAGCGCTTCGAGCTGATCATGCGTGTCATGCTGCACGCCCCCTGGTACTTGATCCGCCAGACCATCCCGCACATGTACGAGAAGGGCTGGGGTCGCATCGTCAACCTGTCCAGTGCGCACGGCCTGCGGGCGTCCGAGTTCAAGTCCGCGTACGTCACCGCGAAGCATGGGCTCGAGGGCTTGAGCAAGGTGGCGGCGCTCGAGGGTGCGCCCCACGGCGTGAACTCGGTGACCGTGAACCCGGCCTATGTACGGACTCCGCTGGTCGAGAAGCAGATCGCCGACCAGGCCCGCACCCATGGCATCAGCGAGGACGAGGTCGTCTCGAAGATCATGCTCGACCGGGTGCACGTGAAGCGACTGATTGAACCGGACGAGGTCGGTGAGCTCGTCCTTTTCCTGACGGGACCCGCGTCGGCGTCGATGAGCGGGACCAGCTACGCCATCGACGGCGCCTGGACCGCGTACTAGGTCGAGGAGAGAGAACGATGAAGCACTCAACTGATCCCGTGGTTGTGGTTGGCTACGCCCGCACGCCCGTAGGCGCATTCGGCAGGTCGCTGGCTTCTGTGCCGGCGCACGTGCTCGGCGCCACCGCCGCCAAGGCGGCGATCGAGCGGGCAGGTCTCACCGCGAACGACATCGACGAGTGGATCGTCGGCTGCGTGGGCGCTGTCGGCAACGACGCGTACATCTCCCGCCGCGTGGCCCTCGAGGCGGGCGCACCGTTCGAGTCGACCGCGATGACGGTCAACCGCCTCTGCGGCTCCGCGATGCAGGCGATCGCCCTGGGTGCCCAGGAACTGCTCGTGGGGGAGTCCGACATCGTCGTGGCCGGTGGGGTCGAGAACATGTCGGCGCAGCCCTTTCTCGACTTCGGGGCGCGCGCCGGCGTCACGCTGGGCGATCGAACCCTGGTAGACGGGACGAACGTCCTGGTCACCGATCCCTTCAGCGCCGAACCCATGGGCATCACGGCTGAGAACGTGGCCGAACGGTTCTGCGTCACGCGTGAGGAGCAGGACGCGTTCGCAGCCGAGTCTCAGCGCCGAGCGCACGAGGCGCTCGCGTCCGGCGCCGTCACGAAGGAGATCGCGCCGGTGACGGTACGGACACGCAAGGGGGACATCGTCATCGACACCGATGAGCACCCGCGCGCCGGAATCACCGTGGAGAAGCTCGCCTCGATGAGACCGGTCTTCAAGGCGGACGGTACGGTCACGGCGGGCAACTCCTCCGGCATCAACGATGCCGGTGCCATGGTCGTCCTGACACGGGCATCCGTTGCCGCGCAGCGAGGACTGAAACCACTGGCGGAGCTGGTGGACTTCACCAAAGTCGGCATTGACCCAGCGATCATGGGCTACGCCCCGAAGCCGGCGATCGAGAAGATCCTCCGCCGGAACGGCCTCGAGCCCGCTGACCTGGCGTGGGTCGAGCTCAACGAAGCCTTCGCGGCACAGGCCGTCCCCGTGATCCGCGACGCCGGCCTCGACCCGGCCAAGGTCAACCCGCTCGGGGGTGCCATCGCCTGGGGCCATCCGATCGGCGCCACGGGCGCGATCATCACGGCCCGCACCATCGCGAACCTGTCACCAGGCCAGCTCGGCCTGGCCACGATGTGCATCGGTGGCGGTCAGGCAGTCGCCAGCCTCTGGCGCGGACTGGGCGAGCAGCCCAGCGACTGATGGCCAGTGGCGGCGCTGGGTTCCCAGAGGGACAGTCTCTGAGAACCCGGGCGTCCGAAAGAGCCGACCGTACAGCTGCGGCGAACCAGTCCGTGATGGGGGCGAGGGCGGTGATCGCTGTCCCGCACGCCCGTGTGCCTAGGGCGTCTCGCATAACTAGTTCCAACGTCACGAACGTATCAATGGAGGAAGCATGATCAAGGTGAAGGTGCTGTCGGCTCTGGAAGCGGTCAAGCTGATCCCCGACGGGGCGTGCGTCGGTGTCACCGGGTTTGCCGGTGCGGCCCACGCGGAGGTTGTCACCGAAGCCGTGGAGACAAATTTCCTGGCAGAAGGGCACCCTCGCGAGTTGTCTCTCTTCTTCTGTGCAGGTATAGGTGACGGCAAGGCTAAGGGCCTGAACCATTTTGGACACGAGGGACTTGTTCGCAAGGTGGTCGGCGGCCACTGGAACCTGGCTCCCAAACTGGGCGAGCTCGCGGTGGCGAACAAGATCGAGGCCTACAACCTCCCGCAGGGCACCTTGACCCAGCTCATCCGTGACATAGCGGCGGGGAAACCTGGAACAGTCTCGAGGGTCGGTTTGAAGACGTTTGTCGACCCCCGGGTCGAGGGTGGCAAGCTGAATGAGCGAACGACCGAGGACCTGGTCGAGGTGATCCAGCTCGCTGGGCAGGAGTACCTGTTCTACAAGGGCTGCACGATCGATGTCGCCATTATTCGGGCGACGTCGGCCGATGAGAAGGGCAACCTGAGCATGGAGAAGGAAGCGGTCTCGGTCGAGGCCCTGTCCATGGCGCAGGCGGCGCGGAACTCTGGCGGGATGATCATCGCCCAGGTGGAGAGGATGGTCACGGCAGGCTCACTGGACCCCAGGATGGTCAAGGTTCCGGGAATCTTGGTCGATGTCGTTGTCGTGGTCGACCCAGCGCAACAGTGGCAGACGTTCGCCGAACACTACGTCCCGGCATACTGCGGAGAGGTCCGGGTCCCGGTCAGTGGCTATGCGCCCCTGCCGTTGGACGCGCGCAAGATCATCGCACGCCGGGCGGCTCTGGAACTGAAGGACGGTGACGTTGTGAACCTGGGGATTGGCATCCCCGAGGGTGTCGCGCTGGTCGCCAATGAAGAGGGTAGCGCCGACCGGATCACCCTCACCGTTGAAGCGGGCGGCGTCGGCGGAATTCCAGCCGGCGGTATGAGCTTCGGAGCCTCCATGAACGTTGAGGCGTTGCTCGACCAGCCCTACCAGTTTGACTTCTATGACGGCGGCGGAGTGGATGCCGCCTTCCTTGGGCTCGCTCAGATGGATGGACAAGGGAACATCAATGTGAGCAAGTTCGGGTCGAGGATCGCGGGCTGCGGAGGGTTCATCAACATCACCCAGAACGCGAAGAAGGTCATATTCTGCGGCACGCTTACGGCCGGAGGTCTGAAGATCGCGGTGCAGGACGGTGAAGTCCGGATCCTGACTGAGGGGAAGGCTGACAAGCTCCTGAAGGACGTGGAGCAGATCACCTTCTCCGGTGAGTACGCGCAGAGTACAAGCCAGGCTGTCGTCTACGTCACGGAACGGGCTGTGTTCGAGCTGACCGCCGACGGAGTCGTCCTGACGGAGATCGCGCCCGGGATTGACCTTGAGACAGACGTTCTCGCACACATGGGTTTCAAGCCGATCATCTCCGATGCGTTGCTCACCATGGATGCCAGGATCTTCAGCCCCGGACCCATGTACGCCTACACGGGCCTGGCTGCTGGGTGAGTCCCCGTCCTGGGCCCCGTTGGTGCACCTGCCCGCGGCACCAAGGCATCCAGACAGCACTGACAAAGGTATTTTCAGTCTTTCAGAAAGAAACTCGAAGGAGTTCAGCATGAATTTTGAATTGAGCGAAGAGCAGCTGCTGGTCCAGGCGATGGTCAAGGAGTTCGTTGCCTCGCAGGTGGCTCCGATAGCGGCCGAGATCGACCGCGATCACCGTTTCCCCGAGGAGCTGCTGCCGGCGATGGGAAAGCTTGGCCTCATGGGTGTTCCGTTCGCCGAAGAGTTCGGCGGGGCCGGCGCTGACTATGTGAGCTACACCATCGTGCTCGAGGAGCTCGCGCGCGCTTGCGCCAGCACGTCAGTTATCGTCTCCGGGCACACGTCTTTGGGCACCTGGCCGATCTTCGAGTACGGCACCCCCGCGCAGAAGGAGAAGTACCTTCATGGATTGACGTCCGGCGAAAAGCTGGGAGCCTTCGCACTGACCGAGCCCGGGGCGGGCACGGATGCCGCTGCTGGTCAGACCACGGCTGTGCGGGACGGCGATGATTATATCCTGAACGGGTCCAAGATCTTCATCACCAACGGTGGGTATGCGGACCTCTACATCGTCACGGCCATGACCGACCCGGCCAGTGGGACACGCGGCATCAGCGCCTTCATCGTCGAGAAGGATGCCCCTGGATTCTCCGTGGGAGAGAGGGAGCACAAGATGGGTATCAAGGCGTCCAGCACGACGCCCCTCTACTTCTCGGACTGCCGGATCCCCAAGGACGCCCTTCTCGGGCAGGAGGGGAAGGGGTTCAAGATTGCCATGCAGACCCTTGACGGTGGGCGGATCGGGATTGCAGCGCAGGCTCTCGGGATCGCTCAGGGGGCACTTGATGCTTCTGTCGCTTATGCCAAGGAGCGTGTGCAGTTCGGTAAGCCCATTGCCACGCTGCAGGCCATCCAGTGGATGATCGCGGACATGGCTACCGAGATCGACGCGACCCGGCTCCTGGTCTATCGGGCAGCGTGGAACAAGGACAACGGTCTGCCGTACAGCAAGGAGGCGGCCATGGCCAAGCTCTTCGCCGCAGAGACCGCAACCCGGGTTGCCGGCAAGGCGATCCAGATCCACGGAGGGTACGGCTTCACGGAGAGCTACCCAGTCGAGCGCGCCTACCGCGACGCCAAGATCACCGAGATCTACGAAGGAACCTCCGAAGTTCAGCGCATGGTTATCGCCGCGTCCGTCCTGCGCTAGGCGAACCTGTTTTATCCGCACATCCGTCACGCGAAGCAGAGGGAGTGGAACGTTCATGAAGGAACTGGCTTATGACGACATCAAGGTGGGGGACAGCGCTTCTGTCTCAAAGACGATCACCGAAAGTGACGTGGTCACGTACGCCGGGATCACGGGTGACTTCAACCCTGTCCACATTGACGCCGAGTATGCGAGCAAGTCCATGTTCAAGGAACGAATCGCTCACGGCATGCTCGTGTCCGGCTTCATCTCGGCTGTACTGGGATACCACCTTCCCGGGCCCAACACCATCTATCTGGCGCAGGAAGTCTCGTTCAAGCTTCCGGTGAAGATCGGCGACACAGTGACGGCCGTGGCAACCGTGACCGAGAAGAAGGACGAGAAGCGAATCATCAAGCTCAAGACCACGGTGACCAACCAGCGTGGAGAAATCGTGGTTGACGGCAGCGCGGTCGTCAAGAAGGTCGGACTGTAGGACTTGTCGTCGGAAGTGGCCGGGATCACGGTGATCTCGGTCCCCTCCTTTTCTTGAACAGACCAAATCTGGAGGCTGAGCATGAAGATTGTCGTCGCCTACAAATGGGCACCGAACCCCCAAGATGCCACGGTCGATGCCGCCGGGGTCGTGGACTGGAGCCGGGCCAAGCCTGGTATCAGTGAGTACGACCCTGTCGCGGCTGAGCTGGCCCGTCGTCTGGCTGACGCCACAGGTGGTGAGGTCATCGGCCTGACGGCCGGGACCAAGCGTGGCGACTCAACCATGGCGCGCAAAGCGGCCCTATCTCGCGGGTTCGACCGCGCAGTCATCGTCGCCGACGACTGCCTGCAGGACGCGGGGACCGCAGAGCTTGCCGCGGTGCTTGCCGCCGCCGTTCGCCACATCGGTGACGTGGACCTGGTCATCACGGGGGACTCCTCGGTGGACGTGGGCGCGAAGATGGTGCCGACCGTCCTGGCCGGTCAGCTCGGCTGGGCCGCCGTCGGTGAGGTCACCGCCGTGTCCGGCAAAGCTGGCCTGCTGCGGGTGGAGCGCGCCATCGCGGGCGGTACGCAGGTCCTTCAGATCTCCGGTCCCGCTGTGCTGGCGGCGTCCACGGACGCCGCAGTGCCACGCGTGCCGGGCATGAGGGACATCCTCGCGGCCGGCAAGAAGCCGGTGGAGACCCTTGAGGTCTCCGCGTTGGACGTCCCGGCCGGCAACGCGACCGTCACGGTGACGGGCACCTCCCGACCGGACTTGTTGGCCCGCAAGGGACAGATGATCAACACAGCCGATCCCGGCGCTGCCGCCGCCGAGCTGGTCGCCGCCTTGCGCGGCGGCGGCCTGCTCTGATGAACCCCTGAGTCGAGAGAGAGCCACACCATGAACGAGAACACTTGGATCGTCGTCGCGGGTGACCCGGCAGTCGGCAACCTGATCGAGACTGCTCGATCGCTGGGCGGGCAGGTCAGCGCTGCTGTCGTCGGCCCGCGGGCGGTGGCCGAGACCGTCGCCGCCGGCGGCGTGGACAAGGTCGTCTGGTTGGGGGACCCAGGGCAGATGCCGGTTGAGGCTTACGCCATGGCTGTCGCGGATGCCGTCGCAGATGCCTCTGGCGCGGTGCTGGCAGCCAGCCGGCCGGGTGACCGCGTCCTGCTCGGCGCCGTCGCGGCCCGGCTGCGAGCAGCGGTCCTGACCGAGGCATCCTCGTTGTCGGCCGACGGCGACGGTGTCACTGCCACGTGTGTGGTCGCCGGCGGTATCGCCGAACAGAGGGTCGCAGTCACCGGACCGGTGGCCTTCGTGCTCGATGGCGGGCCTGTCCCGGCGGCGAGCGGCACAGCACCCGTGCAGGAGGTCGCTGCTGTCCCGCTCGCGATGACCGTCCTGGAAACCAGCGTCTCGGCCATCGCCCAGGTCGACCTGGTCGCCGCCCGCCGCGTCGTGGGCATCGGCCGGGGCCTCAAGGCCCAGGGCGACCTTGCCATGATCGAGGCCCTCGCCCAGGCCTCCAAGGCTGAGGTCGCGTGCTCAAGGCCCGTGGCCGAGGGCCTGAACTGGCTGGGCAAGGATCGGTACATCGGCGTCTCCGGCGCGCACATCGCACCGGACGTGTACTTCGCCATCGGCATCTCGGGTCAGCTGCAGCACATGGTCGGGGTGCGCGGCGCGAAGACCATCGTGGCGATCAACTCCGACGCCAACGCGCCAGTGTTCAAGGACGCCGACTACGGCCTCGTGGGCGATCTGTACACGATCGTTCCGGCGCTGACCGAAGCCCTCAAATGAGCGACCCCGTGCCATCCGAGGCCACCGAGCCCGACTTCGACGTCATCGTCGTTGGTGGCGGTGTCGCGGGATGCGTTGCCGCCTACCAGCTCGCCCAGCAGGGACGGTCCGTCGTGCTGATCGAACGAGGGGAGGCGCCGGGCTCGAAGAACCTCTCCGGCGGTGTGCTGTACTGCCGCGGGATGCAGGAGGTCTTCCCGGACTTCCTCACCCAGGCCCCCGTGGAGCGCCGGATCACGCGCAACTACATCAACTTCCTCAACGCCGACAGCTCGATCGGGATCGACTACAAGGACTCCCGGTTGGCCGACCCCATCAACGCCGTCACGGTGCTGCGGGCCAAGCTCGACCCCTGGCTGGCGCAGAAGTGCGACGAAGCGGGAGTCTTCATCATGGCCGGGGTCCGCGTGGACAACGTGCTCACCGAGGACGGTCCCACCGGGAAGCGGGTTGTCGGCGTCAAGGCCGGCGACGACGAGCTGCGGGCGCACGTGGTGGTCGCCGCCGACGGTGTGAACTCGTTCATCTCCCAGGAGGTGGGACTTCGCCACAAGCAGCCACTCAACCACCTCGCGACGGGTGTCAAGTGCGTGGTCCGTCTGCCGCGGGAGACCATCGAGGCACGCTTCAGCGTCACGGGCGAGGAAGGCGCGGCCTTCGCCGTTGTCGGCGACTGCACCCAGGGGGTCGGCGGTGGTGGCTTCATGTACACCAACATCGACTCGATCTCGATCGGCGTCGTCCTGCGCCTTGACGACCTCACGGCGAAGAAGAAGGTCGCCACCGACGTGTTCGACCACTTCCTGGCGCATCCCTTCATCGCCCCGTACCTGCAGGGTGGCGAGGTGCTCGAGTACGGCTGCCACCTCGTGGCCGAGGGAGGCATGGCGATGGTCGGTGAGACCACCATGGACGGCATGGTCGTCATTGGCGACGCCGCCGGGCTCACCCTCAACACCGGCCTGACCGTGCGAGGCATGGACCTTGCGGTCGCCTCGGCCGTTGCCGCAGCCAGTAGCATCGGGTCCGCGCTGGACCACAAGGACACATCCACGGTCGGCCTGGCCGGGTACCGCGAGGCGTTCTTTGCCTCCCCCGCCGGACAGGACATGAAAACCTACGCCAAGGCACCGGGCTTCCTGGAGGTCGAGCGGATGTACAAGGACTACGGCGAGCTCATCGGCAACGTTCTCTACGGCGTCTTCAACCTCGACAACAAACCCCGCGAGCACCTCGCCAAGGTCGCGCTCACGGCGTTCAAGAGGTCACCAGTGAAACTCAAGCACCTCATCAGCGACGGCTTTGCGGGGGTACGAGCACTGTGAAGCCATTATCAGTTCCGCAGCTCCTGGCGAAGAACCGCTTCGAGCTCGACGAGGAACAGAGCCACATCGAGGTCAACCAGGCCGTCGTCAAGGCCACCGGTTGCGGTAAGGCGATGGTTGCCTGCTGCGCAGCCCACGTCTACACCGAGGAGGCCGACGGGACCCTCTCGGTCGAGTACGCCGCATGCCTCGAGTGCGGCACCTGTCTGGCCGTCGCCGCCCCCGGGGCCCTGACATGGCACTACCCCCGCGGCGGTTTCGGCATTCAGTTCCGCGAAGGGTAGGCGCGCGCTTCGATGCGACGGCGTGCCCGACCGCCCATTCGTTACGCGGTCAAAGTGGCTCTTCGCAAACGACGGTGTAGTTGCTGGTTGGTGAGTCTGATCGGGGTGGGTGGCGCGTCGGTGCGGGGGTAGGGGTCGAGGTCTTCCGATGATGGAGGTTCTGACGCCTTCCGCCCGAAAGACCTCGACGTGCCCGACTACCTTCACCACCCCTGACCTGGCCAGATTCGCCCGCCTCGACGAGCTCGGCCTGGTGGTGCTCGGGCAACGACTCGAGCCGGGCCGGGCGGTCCTGGCCTGCCGGGTCAGCGACCCGGACGAGTGGTGCCGGCGGTGTGGCTGTGAGGGGGTGCCGCGTGACAGCCTGGTCCGACGTCTGCACCAGTGAGCCGTTCGGGTGGCGCCCCACGACTCTGCTGGTGACGGTGCGTCGCTACCGCTGCATCGGCTGCGGGCATGTGTGGCGACAAGACACCAGCCTGGCGGCCGAGCCGCGGGCCAAGCTGTCGCGGTGGGCTGCGGTGGGCGTTGGAGGGGATCGTGGTCCAGCACCTGAGCATGGCCCGGGTCGCCGAGGGCCTGGGCGTGTCGTGGAACACCGCGAACACGGCGGTCCTCTGACCCCAAGACGCTCGCCGACATCCGCGAGGCCGATCTGGCGTACGGACCCGGCGATGTCGCCCGCGGCCCGGACGCCGTGCGGAAGCTTCGGTGGTGACTGAGGACGAGGGCTACGAGCTGGTCCTCACACACCGCCCGCCGTACGCGCCATCCAGACAGGGCTGCCGAAGCTGGGTTATCCGTTTAGGCGGACGATGCGGACGGCGAGCTCGACGAGGCTCCGGGCTCGACGGACAAGCGCTTCAGCCTTCACGGCAGAGATCAACGTCACCCCGTA